>JAAYTC010000226.1 GCA_012518155.1 Bacteroidales bacterium
CAGGATCGCGATCGCGATTGCTGCTATCGATGCCAAGTGCATGGTGTCTTGCGATCGGGTAAGTGCCTTCTCTTTTTCGACCAAAAGTTGAACCGATTTGGCCATCTCTTCCTGCTCAACCCCTTTCAGCAGATCATCGATCCTTGCCGTGAGCATTCGGTTGGTGCTACTTATTAACTCCTGCCGCTTGAAAAAAGCATGCTGAAAATGGCGTTGCCGCTCCAGATCGAGCCTTTCGGAGTACCTTACCTTATTAATGATCGTATCTACAATTAACTTAAACTCGTTATCGGCAACCATCGACCTGCTTTCGATCACGATTGTTGAGTCGGGCCGGCCATCAAATACATTTCGCACCCTATCAAGAAATCCCCTACGCTGTCCCGCCACCACACTCGTGTCGCTCTGGCTCTTGTGAGTGGCATGAAGGTCGCGGCTCTCCAGGTAGTCCGAAATCTCCCTGTTCAACTCGCGCGGCACATAGCTACTCTCGGCCTCCCGCGTGATTCTCGGTGATTGTCGAAGTGAGTCCAAGAGAATGGCCATCTCTTTCAGGTTCTCTTTTTTCATCTCCACCAGTATCCCTATCGAGTCTAACTTCACCACGCGTAACGTATCCGTTGCCGCCATTTTTAGTTCGTTCAGGTTCTCGTTAATAATGGGAGCGATGGAATCGTAAATTTGGAAATAGCGATCGGCATTTTCCGCTGTAAACAGGTTCTGCTCGCTTTCAATCTCGTAGAGTAACGAAAGGGTATTGCTCACGATTAGCAACTCCGACAGGTCTTGGTTATCGATCCTTTTATTGGAGTAATCCACCAAGTTGTTATAGAGTGCTATCAGCCCGATCGCCATCACGGCTATTACCAGCACGTACCCGATAATAACGGTAAACTTGGTTTTCGTCGATCCATTTTTTCTCATTGCACGAGCGGTAAATATTGTTTAATGCAACGTAACGTTGTAGAGTTTTATCTTGTTGTAGAGTGTTTTCCGGTCAATATTCAGAATCGACGCTGCCATTGTTTTATTCCCCTTTGCCAGCTCGAGTGCCTGTTGTATCTTCTCCTTTTCGTAGTTTTCTTTCCGGAGGCCTTGTATAGATTTCAACGAAAGGGTCTTATCGTGAGCCGAGGCCTGTTTATTGAACAAGGCAGGGATAAGCTCGGTATGCAAACAATCCCCTTCCGAGAGAAGTACAGCCTTTATGATGCAATTTTTCAGCTCTTGAATATTCCCCGGCCAATCGTATCGCATCAGCTCCTGTTGCAGGGCAGGTTCGATATGCTCCACCTTTTTATTCAGGGTATAGTTCGCGAACTTCAAAAAATGAAGCGTGAAAAAAGCGATCTCCTGCTCCCTTCCTTTCAGTGAGGGCAATAGTATCGCGTCGTTCTCTAAAAGCGAATATAATTTTGGCACAAGTGTTTTCTGGAGTTCCGGTTTGTGTTTTTCGGAAGTCATGATAACTTGGGTGTAATCATCGTTCCTAGCCTGCCGCGTTAGCATAGTTAACAGTTCACTCTGTTTATTTATGTCTAGCAGGTCGATCTCGTTAATGCAAAACATTCCTCCTTTCGCGGCCTTGAATGCCCTCATCAACTCCGAATCGTTGGCTTCACTCCCATTTTGCCCGTGTGCTTTTTCATCAAACTGGTTGTAATCGAATGTTCCCAAGGGTTTCGAGTAATGTATTCCCTTTTCGTACACGTATTTTACCGCCGATGCTTTTCCCGAGCCCCGATCGCCGATAATCAAGCAGTGAGCACTATTCTCGGAGATCGTGTCCAGCCGGTCGAAAAGCTGTTTATACACCTCCCCGGGCGGCTTAATGAAATCGTTCGAGTGTTGATGATTTTTGCTTAGGTTTTCCTGCGTGGCAAGTGCTTCGTCGATTTTCTTGAACAGCAGCTCCGGCTCGATGGGCTTCGCGATATAATCTGCCGCGCCCGACTTCATCGACTCCACGGCCGATTCAATATCGGCAAAACCCGTCATCATGATAACCGCCATATCGGAGTCGTATTTTTTCACCCACGATAGCAAAGCGAACCCATCCGCTCCCGGCATGCGAATATCCGACAAAACAAGGTCGAAAGGTTGCTCCTTTATCATCTGTTTGGCTTGATCCACACCGGTAGCTATGTCCACGTTAAAGTCCCTTTTCACCAACCATGACTTCAACATCAGACAAATGGTTAAATTATCATCAATTACGAGTACACTTTTGTTCATATATCAATTCATCTTCTCCGCTCCTCTTCCAGCACTTTTGGTATCATGATCGACGAATAAAGCAAAAACAACGCCCCTACAATCATCGCGAGAGCCCATTCGTTTCGATGCTGGAACATCAAGTAAGTAGCCACTATCATCAATAAACACGTAAGTATCTGAAAATTATACAACCTTTTCCCACGGATACTCTTACCCGGGTAAGGTGTCGTTATCGTGAGCACGGTGAAAAGGGCCACTGAAAAAGCCATTATCCACGGTGCGATGACTGGCGCGAAAAGGTAAAGGAGTGCCGATAATAAAATTAATATGCCCGATAGGCGATAAAATAAATCCTTTATACTGCGCATTAGAAACAATTTTCCTACAAATATATCAACTTTTTTTTGATTTCAGCATAAAATAAGGCAAACGACTCCTTTTATTCTATGATAAAAATCTCCTCGTTTTCTTTTTTCATGAAGTAGTTTTCGCGCGCGAATTTTTCAAGATCCTCGGTATTCGATTGCAACTCGTCCAGTTTTTCCCTATCAATTTCTGTCTGTTTTTGATAAAATTCAATTTGCGATTCCAAGTCCTTTATTTCTGACTCGTATTTCCATCGTTTGGGAATGCTGCTATCGCTAAAAACGAAAAGCATCACCACCAGCACGAGAAGAATCACGATTTGGTAGGCAGTAAGTCCGAAGTATCGATTTGAATTAAGCTTCTTTGCATTTTTTCTCATACGAACAATTAATAATTACAGGTCGCCAGGTTTGGGAATCGCTGAATCGGCCAACCGTTTACTAATTAATAAACGGTTGGACAAAAATAAGTTATTTTTCTTTTTTCACCAATTGTTTCCGGTGAATTCAAAAATATCGAAGCTACTGTTTGGGAAGATTAAACAAAAAAAGGTATCTTTACACTGTAGAAGATAAAATCAAAAAATAGATTACTGAATGAAAAAAGTGCTTTTGACCGCGATGTTGGCTCTCTTTACCACCTCGCTCCTTTTCCCCTGTACGAACCTACTCGTGGGGAAGAAAGCTTCCACGGATGGATCCACCTTAATTTCTTACGCGGCCGACTCGTATGGTTTGTATGGCGAGTTGTATCACTGGCCTGCCGCTCGTTATCAACCCGGCGAAATGCTGAAAGTTTATGAATGGGACAGCGGTAAATACCTCGGCGAAATTCCGCAAGTGCTGCAAACGTATAACGTGATTGGCAACATGAACGAGCATCAATTAGCCATTGCCGAGACCACCTTCGGCGGGCGTGGCGAGCTATCAGACTCCACCGGGATCATGGATTACGGCAGTTTGATTTACATCACGCTCCAACGTGCCAAAAACGCGCGTGAAGCTATCCAAGTGATGACCGATTTAGTGAAAGAACATGGCTATTACAGCTCGGGCGAATCGTTCTCGATTGCCGATCCCGAGGAAGTGTGGGTCATGGAAATGATTGGCAAAGGGCCCGGAAACAAGGGAGCCGTGTGGGTAGCCGTCAGAATCCCCGATGATTGTGTTTCGGCCCATGCTAACCAAGCACGTATTCAACAATTCCCGTTAAACGACCCGGAAAATTGTATCTACTCGCCCGACGTGATCTCGTTCGCTCGCGAGAGGGGATATTTCGAGGGTACTGATGCCGATTTCAGCTTTGCTCAAGCGTACGCCCCTCTTGATTTTGGCGCGCTTCGTTTTTGCGAGGCACGCGTCTGGTCGTTTTTCAACCAGGTGAACAAAGAGATGGGCGAATATGTTACTTACGCGCAAGGAAAAACGACCGATCCGATGCCGCTATACATTAAGCCCGACAGGAAGTTGAGCGCGCGTGATATTCAAAATTACATGCGCGATCATTACGAGGGAACGGAACTCGACTGGCGTTTCGACATGGGTGCAGGCCCCTTTAACTCGCCCTACCGCTGGTCGCCCCTCACCTACGAAATCGATTCCGTTGCTTACTGCAACGAGCGTCCCATCGCCACCCAGCAAACCGCTTTCTCCTTCGTGGCTCAAATGCGTTCGTGGCTACCCAACGAAATCGGCGGCATCCTCTGGTTCGGTATCGACGACGCGGCTCAAACCGTTTATTATCCTTTCTACTGTGGCCACACGGAGGTGCCGCATGAGATGGCACCCGGGAACGGCGACCTGTTAAACTTTTCATGGACCTCCGCCTTCTGGATACACAACTGGGTATCGAATATGGTGTATACCCGATATAGCGACATGAGCGAGGATATGATAAAAGTACAAACGCGACTCGAAGATCAATTTGAAGCTTCAGCCCCTGAAATCGAACAGGAAGCGAAGTCGCTCTACGCGCAATCGCGCCCCGAGGCAATCCGCTATTTAACACGATACACCAACGAGCTCGTGAATGAAGGCATGGCCGAATGGAAAAAATTGGGAGAATACCTGATGGTAAAGTACATTGATGGCGTGATTAAACGAGAAGAAAACGGGGAGTTCCTTCGCAATCCTCATGGACAGCCAGCTAACCCCATCAGGGCGGGATACTCTAACGAGTTTTACAAGAAATTAATTGATCAAACGGGCGACCGTTATAAAGTACTCCCCGTGGAGTAAATACCGCGCGTAAGCGGAACGAGCATGGGAATCATTCGAAATAGGTCCCGTGCAACAGCTTATGGGAAGCAGTATGGAAGCGCATTACGGAAGACAATAAAATAATTGACTAATAACACGATTTGATAATATGGAAGAAGAAACTTTAATTGCACGCGTAACCGACAAAGCATTGTCATGGCTCGATGACAGTTACGACGTAGAAACGAGAGCTGATGTACAGCGTATGCTCGACAACGAAGATAAGCGTGAGCTTATCGACGCGTTTTACAAGGATCTTGAATTTGGCACCGGTGGCCTACGTGGCATCATGGGTGCCGGCAGCAATCGTATGAACCGTTACACGGTGGGAGCCGCGTCGCAGGGGTTGGCCAATTACTTGAAGACGGAGTTCACCGAGCTTCCGGAAATAAAAGTAGTCGTGGGTCACGATTGCCGCAACAACAGCCGCGAGTTTGCAGAAATCACGGCAGATATTTTCAGTGCCAACGGCATCAAAGTTTATCTTTTCGAACAACTGCGCCCCACTCCCTTAGTGTCGTACGCTATTCGTAAGCTGGGCTGTCAGGGAGGTATCATGATTACGGCGTCGCACAATCCGAAGGAGTACAATGGTTACAAGGCCTACTGGAACGATGGCGCGCAAGTACTGGCACCCCATGACCGGAACATCATTGCCGAAGTAAACCGCGTGAAATCGAACGCTGATATTCGTTTCGAGCGAAACAAGAAGCTGGTGGAAATTATCGGGAAAGACATGGATAAAGCTTTTATTGAAGAGGTAGAAAAGCTGGTTCTCTCGCCCGAATCGATCGAGCGGTTCAAGGACCTCAAGATTGTTTACACTCCGATCCACGGCACCGGCATCACCATTATTCCCGATGCGCTGAGAGCCATCGGTTTCACGAACATCATCGGCGTCCCCGAGCAAGACGTTATCAGTGGTAACTTTCCCACCGTGGAGTCGCCGAATCCCGAGGAGCCGGCCGCGCTGGACCTGGCCATCCAAAAAGCGATCGAAACCGACGCCGATCTGGTAATGGGTACCGACCCTGATAGCGATCGACTGGGTACTGCCATACGCGATAACGACGGCAACTTTATCCTGGTCAATGGCAACCAGACCATGCTTTTGTGCCTCTACTACCTGATGACTCGACGAGAAGAATTGGGCCTTCTTACCGGGCAAGATTACATGGTAAAAACCATCGTCACGACCGAGTTGATCAAGAAAATTGCCGACCAGAAGGGTGTTGAAATGTTCGACAGCTATACCGGCTTCAAGTGGATCGCCGAGATCATTCGCAAGAACGAAGGAGTAAAAAGGTATATTGGTGGAGGCGAAGAGAGTTATGGTGTACTTGCCGGCGACTTCGTACGCGACAAAGATGCCGTTTCGGCCTGCGCCCTATTTGCCGAGATAGCCGCTTGGGCTCGCGATAACGGCAAAACGTTATACCAATTACTCGAAGACATCTACGTGGAGTATGGCTACACGAAGGAGGAGGGTATTTCGCTCGTTCGAAAAGGGAAAGAGGGAGCCGAGGAGATCGAAGCCATGATGAAGAATTATCGTGCCAACCCGCCCTTATCGCTCGCGGGGTCTCCGGTAACGTTTATAAAAGATTTCGCCAAGTTAGAAGGGATGGATCGCGTACGCGACGAAAAGGTTGTATTAGAGATGACCACCACGTCGAACGTGCTACAATACTTCACCGAGGATGGCACCAAGCTCTCGATTCGTCCCTCGGGCACCGAGCCGAAGATAAAGTTTTACATCGAGGTAAAAGGGCCGGCGATAAAATCGCGCGACGAGATAGAGCAAGCACGAGCGATAACAGAAGAAAAAATAAACGCGATCCGCGAAGAATTAGAAATATAATATGACCAGAAAATTAACCATCGCGCTGGTAGCGCACGATCATCGTAAGGCCGACATGGTGGATTGGGTAATCTTTAACTCCGACTTCTTGTCGGAGCACCGCCTTGTTTGCACCGGTACTACCGGCACTTTGGTGCGAGATGCACTCAATAAAGAGGGGGTAAACCCCGATTTCACGATTATGAACTCGGGGCCCATGGGCGGCGATGCCGAGATTGCCGCCATGGTGGTGCGCAAGGAGATTGACCTTGCCGTTTTCCTGATCGACGACCTCAACGCGCAGCCTCACGAGGCAGATATCATGATGTTGTTGCGGCAGTGCCGTGTGCACAACATCCCCATCGCGTGTAACCGGTACAGTGCCGATCTGATGATCACCAGCTCGTTGTGGGAAGACAACAGCTACAAACCTTCCCCTCCCCGTTACGAGAAATTCGACCGCGAGGAGTACGATCTGTAATAAGAATCGCACATCCATTTCCAGCGTTCTTACACGTTGCTTATTACGCCGTGTTTGATCAGTAGCAACAAGTATACGCAAAGAAGCGTACACCTGTAACAAGAAACGAGACACAAGCGCTCTGCGGCAACTGAAGCGAATCCGTTAGCCCTTTACTGGCAATTTTAGCCGTTAAAGGGCTAATTTATTTATTTTCGGAATTAAGCCAAGCAACTTTTTGTTCCGATTCATGTTTCTGTCCAATTATAGATTTGTACAGTTCAGGCCGCCTTGCCTTCGTATACCGATAACCTCCCGCTTCATTAAGTTTGTTACTCGTCACCGTTGCGGTTGCAATACTATCGTCAAACGAGCGGCACTCTGCAATAATATCTCCAAAAGGGTCAATTATCATTGAACAACCATTCTTCAGTTGGTCATCATCCATCCCAATTGGGTTCGAGAAAACCACGTAAATTCCATTATCATATGCCCTCGCTGGGAGCCATTTCATCAACCATGCCCTACCCTTCATACCATCAAATTCTAATCGTAAGGAAGTGGGATCCTCCTCACGATTATGCCACAGCTTAGGATCAACAAAACCAGCACCTGGCCTAGTAGATGGTGTACACATAGTTACATGAGGCATGAATATGATATCCGCTCCCAAAAGTTTTGTTGCTCTAACATTTTCTATAATGTTGTTATCGTAACAAATTAATATGCCACACTTCCATCCATTTATTTCAAACACACAGTAGCTATCACCTGCAGTCAAATACGGGTTTATAAAAGGGTGCAACTTCTTGTATTTGGCAATCAATCCGTTTTTGTCCACGCAAACGTAGGCTTTGAACAAGTTATCATCTTGATCTTTTTCAAATAGTCCAGCCAAGATCACGATATCATTTTGTTTAGCAATCTGGGTGAGTTTAGAAATACTCTCCCCATATGGAATAAATTCCGCCAAATCAAGCATCTGCACCTTTGATAGATTTCTTGCAAATGTGTAGCCTGTGATTGAGCATTCGTGAAAAGCGATGACATCAGCTCCCTCATTTGCTGCTTGCTGCGCAAGACGCTCAATGATGGAAAGATTGTAGCTCTTATCGCCACTTTTGCTCTCAAACTGTGCCGTTGAGATTTTCATTTTGTTCATAGCAATGTAAATCAATCTGTTGTCGTACTGTTGTAAAAAAACACAGCTGTAAAAAATAATTTTTACCCTAAATCTACAATTATTCCTCATTAATCATTAAACGCTATGCTTCCATTTTAATGACTACTCATGCCCTTGCTGGAAAATTTTCTTCAAAGGGATGGTACGCGATGTGGTGCGGCCGGCTCCCTTTATTTCAATTTTTTCGGGATATAAAGTTACGACCCCGTACGCGTTGGTAGTTTCCGTTTCAACTATCCCTTCGATAGTGATAAAAGGAATGCCCTTGTACTCGCCAAACGCGCCGGCGTGATGATGCCCGCTAATTACCCCCTTCACGGTAGGGAAACGTGATAAAAGTTCAATTACATGCAAGTCATTCAATGCTGTAAGGCCGTGGACTCCATACAGTGGATGATGCGTGAAAATCAACGTGTTCATGGACTCTAGTTGCGATTTCTCCAACTCCTCCTCTAGCCACTTCATTTGCTTTTCGCTTATTCCTCCGTTATATTCAGCCCCGTTGGGTCGTCCCTCTTCTGCTATCTTTTGCAACAAAAGTTCCAATTCTCTCTCCTTTTCGGTTCCCTCGACGTTAGCGTACGAGGCAATCTCGTTTGTATTCAGCATGATAAAATACCAATCTCCCTTGCTGAAAGAATAATACTCACCGGGCATACCAAGCTGACGATATAGTTGGCTGTTATCTTGCACGCCCTCGTAGTCATGATTCCCGGTCAAGTTAAACACCGTCGCGTTCAACTTATCCAAACGAACAAGTACCGAATCCATATTTTTTGGGGTATCCCTGTCTACTAAATCGCCCAGGTTCACCGTGAATTGCACTTCTGCCCGGTTAAGGTTCACCACGCACTCCTCTAATTTCTGCAGCGAGTTCCGGTAATACCGGCTCCCCCGGGTATCGCAATCGCAGTACTGGATATCCGCTATAATACCAAATTTCACTAGCGCGTTCCTGTCTGTTCCTGACCTTTCAATCGGTCCGCTCGTGAACGATGCACAGCATACTACCAGCACGTGTGCTACGATGACGTATAATATATTTTTCATACGATTCACTGTTTCAATTGTAAATATAATAAGTTTGGGATACACTTTATAAAATACCCCAAACTTATTTCCTCGTTGGCCTATTTTTATTCATCCCAACCGGGATTCTGTGTCAAGTTTGAATTTGAAAATGTCGATACGTCAGAAATGGATTATATCGGGGATATAATGGATGGAATGTTATATTTAAAATAATCGCTATATTTGTGTGAATTTTATATCAGACACACGATGACTCCATTTCAGAAAATCCTTGAGCGGTATCGCAAATATTCATTTTCTCAAGTAGATAAAGGGAATAGGTTTGAAAGACTCATGCAAGCCTATCTACTCACCGACCCAAAGTATGCTTCACGCCTTGACAAGGTTTGGCTTTGGAGTGAATTTCCCGGTAAGCTTGATTTTGGTGGACACGATATAAGAATCGATCTTTATTTTCCACGTTCTCAAGCATTTATTATTTCTTTTAGCCTGGTCGATATGTTTCTCCAATTTGTATCAAGGTTTACTGTCCTTATTTGAATTTTATGGTCGTTATATTGAAAATCTAAATTGTAATCTTTTTCAATAGTTGGATACAAAAGAATTCCGGTTGCCG
>JAAYTC010000227.1 GCA_012518155.1 Bacteroidales bacterium
AGCGACGGGCTGGAGCGGGATTACATCACCGCGTGGAGTTACGGCATCGGGGAGACTTGGACGTTGCTCGTGCCCAATACCAAGGGCGGGGCATCGGTTCCCTTGTCCGAAAACGGACGGGCCATGGATAAGGCACGCCCCGAGTACCGTCAGATTTACCAGCAGATTGGCCAATACTGGGGAGAACAACCCGGTACGTCGGGCCCGGTATACGTGGGGGCGTTCGTGCTTGCCCTGTTCGTGCTGGGGCTCTTCATCGTGAAGGGGCCCATGAAGTGGGCACTGCTAGCGGGCGCGATTTTTTCGATCCTGCTCTCGTGGGGAAAGAATTTCATGGGGTTGACCGACTTTTTTATCGACCACGTGCCGATGTACAACAAGTTTCGGGCGGTCTCTTCCATCTTGGTGGTGGCGGAGTTTTGCATTCCATTGTTGGCTGCCCTCGCGGTGAAGGAATTGATCGAGCGGCCCGGTATACTCAAGAGTAACAAAATGCCGCTCTATATCAGTTTAGGTGTAACGGGCGGTGTCGCGCTGCTGTTCGCGCTCGCGCCGAAGCTCTTCTTTTCGTCGTTTATCTCTACCTCCGAGATGCAGATGTTCGGACAGGCACTGCCCGCGGAGCACTTGCAGCCGTTCATGGCCAATTTAACCGATATGCGGGTGGCACTCTTCACGGCTGACGCGTGGCGCAGCTTTTTGGTCGTCCTGATCGGGGGAGCACTGGTATGGATGTTCCTCGAGAAAAAAATAAAACCGGAGTGGCTTATAGCCTCTCTCTTGTTGCTCTGCCTGGTGGATATGTGGGGGGTGAACAAACGATACTTGAACGACGGCGACTTTGTACCGGAGACGAATCAACAGAATCTGTTTGCCTTGACGCCCACGGACGAGTATATCCTTCAGGATACCACGCCCTATTACCGGGTACTGAACATGGCGACCAGCACGTTTAACGACGGGGTTACTCCCTACCACCACAAGGTGATCGGGGGGTACCACGCCGCGAAGTTGAGCCGCTACCAGGACTTGATCGACGTGCACCTTTCTCATGAGATGATGGCCCTGCAGCAAGCCATCATTGAAACAGGGGGGGCGCTGGATTCGACGGACGTACGCGGGTTCAACGTGTTGAATATGCTGAACGCGAAGTGGGTGATTATGCCGTCGCAAGAGGGGGGTACCCTGCCGGTGGAGAATCCGCACGCGATGGGGAATGCCTGGTTCGTGGACGAACTGCAGGTGGTGGAGAGTGCCGACGAGGAGATCGATGCGTTGGCTACCCTTGACCTCCGTAACGAGGCAGTGGTAGATGCCCGGTTCGCACCGGTGCTGGAGGGTTTTCAACCTTCCCGAGCCGATTCGCTCTCGTCGATCGTGCTCACCGATTACGATTCTGATTTCGTGGCCTATTCCGTGAATACTCGAAAGGATGAGTTGGCTGTTTTCTCCGAGGTATATTACCCCCGGGGGTGGCAGGTTAGCATCGATGGAGAACCTGCCGAGATGTTCCGGGTGAACTACGCGTTAAGGGGACTCGTGATCCCTGAAGGGGCGCAGACGGTGGAGTTCCGATTCGACCCGCCGAGCATAAAAGTGACCGACGCGATCGCGTATGGCGCGCTGGTAATCATGCTGCTTACGGCTCTGTTTCTTATTTATAGAGTTTTCAGAGCTCCTAAGCGATAAAGGAAGCAGTTACGTTTCGTGTGTTTCATCGAAATGTGTACAGCTAAAGATGAGACCTATAAATGTTTCGTGGGGACCCATTGACCTCGGAAAACGTAAAAAAGAGCAGCTGTTCGAATATTCGCGTTAAGTTAAATGAGCAAAGTCAAGCTTACTTGAGTTATGCCATAACGAGCGAATATCTAACTTTAGTGAACGAAGCAAGTTCTGCTCTTTTAGTGTCCGAGGGCAAGCATGGGTCACGAAACATTGTCAGTCGAACTATTTCGATAAGTGAACACAGAGATAAAACTTGTTTTAGCTATGTTGAGTGTAGAAATAGTCTAACTTCAGTGATAATTTAGCTGTACACTTTTAATAAACCAAAACAATAAAATAATAAGCAAACTATGAAAGTAAAAATGAGCGGGGCGCTCCTGATCGCGCTTCTTATTTCCGTGTCAATTCACGCGCAGCAGAACTACCGGGTGGAGCCCTCTCCATGGGCCTTCTCGTGGGGAGTGGGTCTTGGTACGATGGTACCAACGGGTGATTTAGGGGATAAATTCAACGCGGGGTTTGCTGCCGATACCGAACTGAACCTCTATTACAACAAGGTTTTTCTTATGCTTAACGGCGGGTTCGCCATGAGTGGACTCGTGGGCGATATCGACGTGGTGAGCAGCGAGGGAAACACGGTGTGGCCGGGCAACTCCAGTTCGATGCATGCCTTCTTGGGTGGAAATATAGGGGTGACGCTTCTGGAGGTGGATCAAATTAGCTTCTACCCCTACGCGGGCATCGGGTACGGGTTTATAGAGCCAAACCTTAAGACCTCTCAGTCAGACCCGATACTCTCGGGCCTCAAATTAAATACGTTTCTCTGGAACGTGGGATTTGGAGTAGATTATAACGTGCCCGACAAGAATTACGCGCCGGGCGATATCAACCGGATACTGAAGATGGGCCTGCGGTACCAGTTTCAAAAGCCCAACCATGAGAGAGAACAGGAAGGGTTCGCCGGGGCTACCCACTGGCTTACCCTCCGCTTCGTGATCGGTTCTTCTATGCCCGGCAAAAGGGTTTACAATTAACCCGTGGGAAGTCACCCCGAGCTCATCAGGAATTCAAAATTCTTTTCAATAGCGTGTCAACGTCGATGGCCATGAACGCCGCACCGGTATCGGAAGTTCCGTAAGGAACAATCAGGGTGTCGTTGTGAATAAGTGATCCGCAAGAGTAAACCACGTTGGGAACGTACCCTTCTCTCTCCTCGTTATTCGGGGCGAGGAGGGGTTCTTTCAGGTGCCCGATCTCCTTGGTGGGATCCTCTAAATCCAGTAACATGGCTCCCAAGCAATATTGGCGCATCGGTCCCACGCCGTGGGTAACCACGAGCCACCCTTCCGGGGTTTCAATGGGTGAGCCACAATTTCCTAACTGGATGTATTCCCAGGGATGCTTTGGCTCCTGCACCTTGATCGGGTCGTCCCAGATATGGATATGATCGGAAAAGCCCACGTAGCTGTTAATGCCATCGATTCGGGACAACATGGCGTATTTGCCGTTTATTTTCCTTGGAAAAAGAGCGAGGTTCTTGTTTTGTGCCCCCCGGCCATGAAGCGGCTTTACCTTAAACGAGCAGAAGTCCTCCGTCACGATTATCTTGGGCAGGATGGTATACCCATCGTAGGCGGAATAGGTCGCGTAGTAAGTCACCTTTCCATCATCAGCCACGAAGCGGACGAAACGGGCATCCTCGATCCCCCTCCGCTCGGTGTAGGATATGGGGAAGATGACCCGCTCGGAGAGATGTGTGTCGCGTGAGAACGAGATCTCGTAATGGGAGTCGGCCAACCACACGATCTGCTCCACCGCCCGGCGCTCCTCTTCGTTCAACGAGGAGTCTTTCAGCACGTTTAACGCCGAACCCAGGAACTCACCGTAGATAAACGTGTCGTTCAGAGGATCCAGCACCGCGGAAATAATATCTTGTCGAACATCCATCTCTTGTAGCTTCTCGATGGTCATCTTTTTCTCGTAGACATGCCTTTTTATGGCCTCGGGTTGATCCACGTGGTGGCCTGCTTTCTCGATGTGGATTTGGTTGTTACGGTCAATCACACCGGTGTGAAACACGATGCTTGAGATATGCCCTTCACCGGTGGCCCGGAAGCTGATAATAACACGCTTCGAGCCATCTTCCAATCCTGTTTGATCGGGCGACTCCACCATGGAGGGGTTAAAGAACGCGGCGGAGCTGATGGAATACTCTTTCGAGAGGTAGGAGCCGATCAGCATCTTTTTATCTTCGCTGATCCCTTCCAGCTCTTGAATTTCGCTTCCCGCTATTTTTACCGCTTCCACGTAGTGATCCTTGTAGGTACGTGTGAGGTTACGGTGCCTGCGGGAAAACTCTCGCAGCGTTTGAGTCAATATTTTATGGGCCAGTGATTCGTCCATTTGGACCACTTTCTGTATCAGGTCGGCCGTTCGCTCGGGGCCAATATCCAAAAATCGTACGATGACTCTCTTGAAGTCGGGGTACAATCGGTTAGGTAATCTGTTAACTATAATTCTCATAAGATCTGTTTTAAATGTTGGGCAGGGCATTCGCTGCCCCGCGACTTTACATAGCCGCTTCGCCCACGCTCATTCGTGGACAGGGCGGTCAAGTACGCGACAAGTGTAGCGCATGGGCTATACTCATCAAAGAAGTTAGTTGAGGCGAGTCGACAATACGCGGCAAGCGTAGCGGGCGCACTAAAGACGTTTGGGTCTGTTTTAGACGACGGGGCTGCCGGGCAGGACGTCTTCCGAGGGGAAAATCAGTGCCAACGATCCATCGCTGTTTTCGGCAGAAAGGATCATCCCTTCAGAGAGGATACCTCGCATCTTCCTCGGCTCCAGGTTAGCTATAAAACAAACCTGTTTACCAATAAGTTCCGAGGGATTGGGGTACCACTGGGCGATACCGGAAAGGATGGTGCGCTTCTGTAGCCCATCGTCTAATAAGAAACGGAGCAGCTTATCGGTCTTGGGCACTTTCTCGCACTCCAAAACTGTTCCTACGCGGATGTCGAGCTTCTCAAAGGCGTCGAATGCCACGTTCTCTTTTACCGGTTCCGCTTTCTGCTTGCCGGCTTCGTTGTTTTTCTTCGTGTCGTGCAACTTTTGAACTTGCTGTTCGATCACATCGTCTTCAATCTTTTCAAACAGCAACGATGCTTCTCCCAAAGCGTGCCCTTCGGGCAGGAGATCGAAACTCCCCAGTACGTTCCAATCGAAACGTTCGGCCTTCAAAAACGAGCGTATCTTCCCGGAGGTGAAGGGGAGGAATGGTTCCATCACGATGGATAAGTTGGCGGTTACCTGCAGCGCGATGTTTAGGATGGTAGCCGTCCGTTCCATATCGCTCTTTGAGGTTTTCCAAGGCTCTGTATCTGCCAGGTACTTGTTGCCGATACGTGCCAGGTTCATCGCCTCTTTTTGGGCCTCCCGGAAGCGGTAGTGATCCAGGTTGTGCTCCACGGCCTGCTTCACCTTCTCCACTTCCGCGATGGTCTCACGGTCATACTCGGTGAGCTCTCCCAACGAGGGCACCTTATTATCGAAATAATTACGAGTAAGCACCATGGCCCGGTTCACGAAGTTACCGAGTACGGCTACCAGCTCGTTGTTGTTGTGTGCCTGAAAATCTTTCCACGTGAAATCGTTGTCTTTGGTCTCGGGTGCGTTGGCAGTGAGCGCGTAACGTAGGACATCTTGCTTCCCCGGGAACTCCTCCAAGTACTCGTGTAGCCATACCGCCCAGTTATTGGAGGTGGAGATCTTATCGCCTTCAAGGTTGAGGAATTCGTTGGCAGGGACGTTCTCCGGCAGGATATAAGAGCCCTCTGCTTTCAACATTGCCGGGAAGACGATGCAGTGAAACACGATGTTGTCTTTGCCGATAAAGTGAACCAGCTTGGTATCTTCCTCTTTCCACCATTTTTCCCACGTGTCGGGGAGTAACTCCTTGGTGTTCGAGATGTACCCGATGGGGGCGTCAAACCAGACATAGAGTACCTTCCCCTCAGCACCCTCCACGGGCACCGGCACTCCCCAGTCGAGGTCACGGCTTACTGCACGGGGCTGCAACCCTTGGTCGAGCCACGACTTGCACTGGCCGTACACGTTTATTTTCCACTCCTTATGCTCTTCCAATATCCATTCGCGCAGCCACGGTTCGTGCTTGTCCAGCGGGAGGTACCAATGTTTCGTCTTTCGTTTCACCGGTTGGCTGCCGCTGAGCGTGGACCGTGGTTGAATCAGTTCCGACGGGCTTAGCGAGGTGCCGCACCGCTCACACTGGTCGCCATACGCTTTTTCATTCCCACAATGGGGGCACGTGCCCACGATGTAACGGTCGGCCAAAAACTGCTTCGCCTCTTCGTCGTAGTACTGCTCGCTTTCCTGTTCCGTGAACTCGCCTTTGTCGTAGAGCGTCCTGAAAAAATCGGAGGCCACCTTCCTGTGAACTTCGGAGGTGGTACGAGAATATATGTCGAATGTAATGCCAAATGCTTCGAACGATTTCTTGATCAACTCGTGATACCGATCCACGATGTATTGAGGAGTAACCCCCTCTGCCCGTGCTTTGAGCGTGATGGGAATTCCATGCTCGTCGGAGCCCCCGATAAAAAGGACCTCCTCTCCCTTGAGGCGAAGGTAGCGGGCATAAATATCAGAAGGAACGTATACTCCCGCCAAGTGTCCAATATGGACCGGCCCGTTCGCGTAGGGCAACGCGGAAGTGATTAATGTGCGTTTAAATCGTGTTGACATAATTCGTTTGTGGGTTGCAAGTTTAGAGGACAAAGATACTAAAAATAGCCTTTTTATCGATGGTAGGAGGTTGAAATAGCCTATTTTTAGCCTGAAATCAAAACATCCGCTCTTATTTAACGTTATTAAATAAAACGCACATATAACAGATCATAAAATGGAATTCAATTTAAAAGGAAAAACTGCCCTCGTGGGTGGTAGTAGCAAAGGGTTAGGTAGAGCGTGCGCGCTATCGTTGGCACGCGAGGGAGTCAATATCGTGCTTTGTGCCCGGGAGGAGGAGCCCCTGCAAAAAACGAAAGCGGAGATCAAATCCCTTG
This sequence comes from Bacteroidales bacterium, assembly GCA_012518155.1. Lineage (GTDB taxonomy): Bacteria > Bacteroidota > Bacteroidia > Bacteroidales > Dysgonomonadaceae > Proteiniphilum. Next base: position 6,816 of record JAAYTC010000227.1, read on the forward strand.
GGGTGGAGGTGTTGGCGCTGACGGGCGATATGGGCAATGAAGCGGATAACAAGCGTGTCGTTCAAGAGGCAACAGAACGTTTCGGGGGAATCGATATATTGATCAATAATTCGGGTGGCCCCAAACCGGGTACATTCCGCGATATTTCGGAAAAGGACCTGGATGAGGCCTATGAGTCGGTGCTCAAGTACAATATTCGTATGATCCGTTTGTGCTTGCCGTATATGGAGAAGCAAGGGTGGGGGAGAATCATCAATATTGCCTCTGTCACCGTAAAGGAGCCGGGCCCCAATATGGTATTGTCGAATATCTTTCGATCGGCCGTGGTGAGTTATGCCAAAACCATCAGCAAGGAGTTAATCGGGAAGGGTGTCACCATTAATAATATCGCGCCGGGCTATTTCAAGACCGACCGGGTAACGCGGCTGATGGA
>JAAYTC010000228.1 GCA_012518155.1 Bacteroidales bacterium
GACGTGGTTAATGAAGACGGAACGGAGTTGTTTCCCGGTATATCGACCGTGAATACAGATCGATGGAGGGAAGCGGCGAATGCAGCCAAAGAGATTATTGATATGGGGGAGTATGATTTACACCGAGTAGAAACGAACGGGAATCACGATCCGTTGAAATCGTATCAAGGTACATTCCTGAATTTATGGAACAATGAAATTATTTGGGGAAGGTATATGGGAGGTTATTATACCCGAGTACATACCACCCCTCGTGCTGCAGGCGGAGTAGCTTATGGAGGGGTTGGTCCCACGCAACAACAAGTGGATGCCTATGCCATGAATAACGGGTTGTACCCCATTACCGGCTACGGCCCCGAGGGGAATCCCATCATTGATCCCTCCTCAGGATATTCAGAAGAGGGATTCACTGACCTTCAACACCCTTTGGACGGTGGTGCAGCCAGACGGACATTTAATATGTTTAATAACCGTGAACCTCGTTTTTATGCAACCGTATTGTGGAGCGGTAGTAAATTACCTTACACCGGATCAAACGCAACGGTCAATTTCGGGTTCAATGGCAATTCGGGTGGTGGGGTGAGTCACGACTACCCGAAACCCGGTTATATGACGCGTAAATGGACGGATCCTTCCTTGAACACGAGCGGTGGTCAATGGGGAAACATCACATGGCCAATTTTCAGGTACGCGGAAATTCTACTCAATTACGTGGAGGCATTGAACGAGTACGATCCGAACAATCCCGATATTCTTCGCTATTTGAATGAAGTGAGGGATCGAGCAGGAGTACCCGACATTGAAGACGTGTATGCTGATGCAGTGGGCAATCAAGATCGGATGCGCGAATTAATTCGTAAAGAACGACGCGTGGAACTGGCATTTGAAAACAAACGGTTCTTTGATACGCGCACGTGGATGATTGCTGAAGAGGTTGACGGTGGTCCCATGTGGGGCATGGATACTTCTTCGGCCGCTCCTTCTCCTAACGCGGCTACAACGCCAGATACTTTTTGGAACCGAACTGTTTTTGAAACGAGAGTGTTCGAACCCAAACATTATCTTTATCCCTTTCACCAGCGTGAACTGGATAGGAACAAATTGATCACTCAAAATTATGGATGGTAAATACGTAATAATATGAAAAAAAATAATCTGTTTTTTATTGTGCTACTAGTTCTCCTTGTAGGTGGATTCTCCTGCGAAGATACTAGATTGGATGATATTTCGGATCCTACGGTATATATACCGGCAAATGGTGAAATTGAACAAGTGATTTTCAGCACAGGTGAGCCTTATATTTATCGTTTGGGAGTTTACAAAAGTGGCGTTCATGAAACCATCGCATCTGCTACCGTTGTTGTAATGAGCGAAACAGAGCTTCAGGTTTATAACGCGGAAAACAAAACAAATTATGAAAAATTACCTGACAATTGTTTTGAATTGAGAGGCGGGAGCAGTGTGCAAGTCAATTTTTCGAAAGAAAGCCGCTTGGAGTTTGCAGAGATTGAAATTCTTTATGATGAAATCAAGAAAATAACGGATTTCGATGCGGAAAGCAACGAAACCTATGTTATTCCGGTGATGTTGTCACATGCTGATATAAGCGTTGGGAATGAGCGTCAAACAGTATTGATCAAGCCCATCATAAAAGAACCGAATGTTTATTTTTCATCCCTTGAATCATCGATCAAGATTGAATCTGTCGACGAACCGTACTCTCAAACCCTACGGGTTGCCGTGGACTTTTCTAATCTTTGGGATATTACGGTTGAGATTGATGCGGATGAGGAAGCGGTAGAAGCCTACAATGCCCAAAATGGCACTCAATACAAACTACTTCCTGCTTCGGCCTATACCTTTACTCCCGTACCGGTAACCATTAGCGTTGATGAGAACTTCGCTGAATTCGAGGTGGTGCTCAATACGGATAATGTTGACTACGACGATTTTTTATTACCCATATCCATAAAACAGGTGTCAAGATTCTCAATTGACGAGGATCGTTCGACTCACTACATGACTGTTTCTAGGCCTGCCGAACGTATGAACAGAGAAGGATGGAGCATTGCCGACTTTTCGTCTGAAGAGGCAGTAGGAGAAGGAGCGGGTCAGGGTACTGCCGCGAACGTTCTTGATGGAAACACCGGTACCTTCTGGCACAGTGAATGGGCGTATGCAACGGGACAACTTCCTCATCATATTACCATAGACATGCAAAAAGAAGTAACTGTGGCCGGCGTAGATCTTCAACGTAGAGTGAACAACAGCGATACGCGTGCGGGTAATTTTTACATAAGTTCTGATAACCAGACGTTCACGCTAATAGGCTCATTTGAAATGGCAGCCGTGAATGAAGCGCAGACCTTTAAGGTGAACACTTCCAACGGACGGTACTTGAAAGTAGAAATTACAGAAAGTAATCGAGCTCCCTTTGCTAATCTCGCTGAAGTATACATAAGGGGAGTTGAGTAAAACCGAATATTTCATTAAATTGGGGAGAAGCCTTGGTGAACGAGGCTTCTCCCATTTAAACGTTACGCTAACATTATTACCCAACCGCAATCCAGCGTGTATAATATCAGGGATGGGAAGAGAGGCACGGACACCGAGGAAGAAGCTATTGCCGCCATGAACCTTCCCAAACCGGTAGGGGATATTACTCTTATGGAAGATTGAAATAATTAGTTTTTTTGTTAACGAAAATAGAACTTGAGGTATGAAAAATAAATCTGCTTTACTTATCATCGTATTATCCCTTATCACGATGTTTCAAAACGCGTGCGCGGAAAAAAGTACACCTCCATTTCTGACCATTGATAGTAAGTCGGTTAATTTTAATTCTGTGGCATCCACCCGCGATATTCTCGTGAAAACAAACATTGAAAACTGGAGTGCAACGGTTGAGCCTGCCGCGCAATCGTGGATTAGTGCAAGACCTTCTGGCTCCGTCTTATCCATAACGGTGAATGAAAACAGAGAGTCGGGTACCCGTAAAGGTGAAATTAAAGTGGTTGCCGACAACATTACCGAAACGATCACCGTGGAACAACTGGGTACGGAACCTGCTATACTGCTTTCGTCCGAGACTTTTAATGTTCCTGTGGATGGAGGGGAACTCCTCTTGGAGATCACCTCAAATATCGAATACGATGTCGTGATACCCGACGATACTCCCTGGATTGCGCTCGAACCAGTAACACGTTCGATGGAAATGGTGAAAAAGGAGTTTCAAATTCAAGTAGAATGGAATGAGAGTCATGCGGAGCGACAGGCTGAGTTGGTTATTAAACAACGTAACGGGAGCCTTGAGAAAAAAGTGTTAATTGTTCAAAAACCACAAGAAGGATATACCGGTGTTTCGGAAAATGACATCAAGGACGATGTCAAGGTAACGGTTAAAAATGCTACAGCCAGTTCGCACCAACCGGGTGAGGGGATTGAAAGATCGTTCGATGGAGACTACACTACTTTTTATCACTCCGCATGGAATAACAGTGGCGAGAACTATTTCCCAATAACCCTAGATTATCATTTTGAAAATAAGGAAAGCATCGATTACTTGGTGTATCATCCCCGAAACGACGGTGGTTCCAACGGTCATTTTAAGGAGGTGGAGATCTGGGTCGCCACCGAATCGGAACCAACGTTGTCAAAACGGATGGAGCACGACTTCAAAGGTTCGGGTTCGGCCGCCAGAATCGTGTTTGCGGAACCGCTTATAAAGCCGATCTCCGTACGCTTTGTCGTGAAATCGGGTGCCGGCGATGGTCAGGGTTTTGCTAGTTGTGCCGAAATGGAATTCTATAGGAAAAACCCTGATAACTTCGATCCGTTGGAGCTGTTTACCGATCTGACTTGTTCGCAACTGAAGTCGGGAATTGGTCTGGATGAAATAGGAAAGGTGACCAATAACCTGTACCGGAATATTGCCTTTTACCTTTTCAAAGGCCAATACCCGGGCGAGTTCAGGATTCAGGAATACAAGGCATGGCCCCATCCTGACGCATGGGCGAGGGAAAACAAGACATCCACGTTGAGCCTGCTCGATAATCCTACCGGCATCAGCGTGTCCGAAGAAGAGGAACTGATCGTTTTCGTGGGAGAAACTAACGGGAATACGCTAAGCCTGAAGGTTCAAAACCTGGATGTGCCGGGAGCAGATGGCTATAACAACGCATCGTTCTACCCGCTTTCCCCCGGAGTGAACAAGATAGTGCCCCGGAACAAAGGATTGGGGTACGTGTTTTACCATACGCCCGATTATCAATCGCTACCCCCAGTGAAGATTCATTTTGCCACCGGAAAGGTGAACGGCTACTTCGACTCCGAGAAACACGCCCCGTCTGACTGGAGCAGGCTTTTGAATGGTGCCGTGGATAAGCATTTCGATGTGCTGGGCGAATATGCTCACCTCACGTTCGAAACAGCGGCATTTAAATCGTATGCAGCCAATAATGGCCCCCAACTGATTGCGGCATACGACGATCTGGTACGTCTGGAACAGGAGTTCATGGGATTGATGAAATATAACCGTCCTACCGTTAACCGGGCCTATTTCCACGTGATGTACACCTCATACATGTACGCCACCTCTTATCGTACCGCGTATGAGTCAGGAACGCAACAAAGCATCCTCACGTTGCAACGCTTTAAGTCGGAACCTTGGGGCCCAGCGCACGAAATGGGGCACACGTTGCAAACCCGGCCGGGTTTCCGATGGCTCGGGATGACCGAGGTGACCAATAACGTGCACTCCCTTTACGTGCAAACTCAGTGGGGGAACGATTCCCGGATAGAAGTTGAAGACATGGGCAGGTACAATAACCGGTATGAGAAAGCCTATCATAACTCGTTTGTTAAAAATACACCGCACCCGGGTGAAGGTGACGTGTTCTGTAAGCTGGTGTCGTTATGGCAGCTGCAGCTGTATTTCTCCAATGCTAGGGGTTACACCGACATGTATAAAGATTTTTATGAGCGAGTTCGCACATCGCCCGACAAGCCCAACGCCGGGGAACAGCAACTTGATTTCGTGAGAGCCGTATGTGAAATCACGCAGACCGATTTGACTCGTTTCTTTACCATCTGGGGGTATTTAACCCCGTATGATGCCGAAATAGATGATTATGGCTCAGATCGATTCACTCTTACTCAAGGACAAATAGACAATCTCCTGAATGAGATAAAAGAGAAAAATTATACCCCGATGACGGAAAAAATCGAGTATATTTGTGATTCTAATTGGGAAATGTTCAAAAATAGATTGTCGGTTCAATCGGGTACGGCAACAAAGAATGGATCCACTATTACGATGAACGGTTGGAAAAACGTAGTCGCTTATGAAGTGTACGAGGGAGATAAGTTGGTTTTTGTCTCGAATAAAGATTCATTCACGTTAGATAGTCCGGTCACAAGCAACACCAAGGTGTTTGCCGTGGCCTACAATGGGGATAAAACCGAAGTATCGTTTTGAAAGCATCGATCCCGATAAATACATGTTGATTATACATTCAAATTTATTCTATATGACAAAAACAAATTCTTTTATGTTACTGTTGCTGCTGATTTTCATGGCAGCATGTACCCCGGGAGGTGAGAAATCCGGTAGTGGAGACTACACGATCCATACGGATGTGCCCAAACGCCCCGCGGGACAACAGCATGTTTTGGGTTTAACTGTTCCGAAAATAGATACCGTGCGGGTCGGTTTCATTGGACTGGGCATGCGTGGGCCGGGTGCCGTGCGCCGATTTACGCATATACCTGGCACGAAAATCGTGGCACTGTGCGACTTGCATGCCGATAGAGTGGAGAAAACGCAGGCGATACTTGACAACGCGGGATTACCCAGAGCGGCGGAATACAGCGGAAGCGAAGAGGCGTGGAAAGAGCTTTGCGAGCGCGATGATATCGACTTGATATATATCGTGACGGATTGGAAACGGCATGCCGATATGATGGTTTACGCGATGGAGCAAGGGAAGCATGTGGCAAGTGAAGTGCCGGCAGCGATGACACTCGAGGAGATCTGGAACGTCGTAAACACGGCCGAACGGACCCAGAAACACGCGATGATGCTCGAGAATTGCGTCTATGATTATTTCGAACTGACCACGTTGAACATGGTGCAGCAAGGTATCTTTGGGGAGGTATTGCACGCGGAAGGAGCCTATATTCACGATCTCTCTGATTTCTGGGGATCTTACGAAGGCGACTGGCGTCTGCAGTACAATAA
>JAAYTC010000229.1 GCA_012518155.1 Bacteroidales bacterium
CAATGTTAATATTGGAGATCAGCCAAATTACGGCTCCTGCCGGGATTGCAAACATAACCGCGCGTCCCAAGATAATGAGCGTCCGGTCGATAAACGACGTATACAACGTTTTCAAGATGTTGGGAGCACGATAAGGTGGTAGCTCCAACACTAAAAAAGAGGCCTCGCCTTTAAGGAGTGTGCGAGATAATAACCACGAAGAGAAAAAAGTAAAAAGAATTCCCAGCAGCACGACTCCCACCACCGCGAGCATCGATACGGTCGCGCTCATGGCAGGCGGGACCAACACGCCCAGAAAAATCGTGGCCATGATAATCAGCGTGGGCCATCGGCCATTACAAACCGAGAAATTATTTGTGATGATAGCGATTAGTTTCTCGCGGGGACTGCTAATGATGCGTGTAGCGACTACCCCTGCCGCGTTGCACCCAAAGCCCATTGCCATCGTGAGTGCTTGTTTGCCATGGGCTCCTGACTTTTTTAAAACATGGTCGAGGTTGAATGCCACGCGCGGGAGGTAGCCGAAATCTTCGAGCAACGTGAATAATGGGAAAAAAATGGCCATTGGAGGCAGCATGACCGATACCACCCACGCCGTGGCAAGGTAAATGCCGTCGATGAATAACCCGCTTATCCACCAGGGCAATCCTATGCTTATCGCGCCACTCTTCAAGTGGGGGTGTAGGAAGTCTACTAGAAATCCCGATAGCAACTGCGACGGGTAATTGGCACCGGTGATCGTGATCCAGAGCACTATGCCAAGCAAGGCTAACATAATTGGGAACCCCCAAAAACGATGTGTCACGATGTTGTCTATGGCCCGGTCCAGGCGGAATGCCCGTGAGGAGTTGCCTGACTGCACGCTATTCTTCACGACCTTTTCGGCTTTTTTATAGATCGCTTCCAGTATATCGGCATGAAGATGATGTCGCAACTGTTCTTGTGCTGCTTCGGCCATTTTTAAAATTTCGTCCAGATCAGCACCTTTAATTTTTGAGGAGAGTGTGCCCGTTTGCAAGGCGTTAGTAACACTCGCATCGTTATCAATCAGTCGCATAGCCAACCAGAAGGTGTTAGGGAGGGAGGGGTCGAGTTTTAATAATGCCGATGAGATTCGTTTGATCGTTTTTTCTGTCTTTTCATTTATACCCGATAGGGCCTGTTTCTTGGGAGATATTCTACCCGAAGCAACAAGATGTATCATCTCCACCAGCTCGTTTAATCCCTCTTTTGCCCGTGCATTGGTAGCTACCACGGGAATACCTAACTCTTTGGTTAGTGCTCGTGTATCCACGGTAATGGCGTGTTTACGTGCTTCGTCTACAAGGTTGAGGCATAGCACCGCTTTGCCCGTAATTTCAAGTAATTGGAATACCAAACCCAGGTTACGCTCGAGGCGGGTAGCATCTACCACGATAACGGTTACATCCGGTTTGCCAAATAAGACGAAATCACGTGCCACCTCTTCGTCCTCCGACGTGGAGAGCAACGAGTAGGTGCCGGGCAGGTCGATGAGCCCGAATTTTTTATCGTTGTATGAAAAACTGCCTTCGGCACGAGTTACCGTTTTTCCCGGCCAATTGCCCGTGTGTTGCTTCAAGCCGGTAAGCGCGTTGAAAACTGTACTTTTACCGGTATTCGGGTTTCCGGCCAATGCTACCACGTAGTCTTTTGGTCCAAATCCGTTTCCTAAACGCCTCAGTTGAGCACGTGGCTTTAAACTGCATGTGTCGCATCGGTTATTCATTTTTTATTCTACCTTTTCTTTTAAATCTACTCGAATCTGTTTCGCATCTTGCTGACGCAACGAGATAAGTGTTTGGTGTATCGTGTAGGCAATCGGATCATTGAAAGGGCTGATGAGCCGCGGTGTTATCTCGGCACCCGGCACGAAACCTAAATCCAGTAAACGTTGCTTGATCACCGGGTCACAGTCGGGTTTGATCTCTTTAATAATAGCCGTTTCTCCTTTTTTTATATCCGTTAAATCCATTCTTTATCACGAGTTTTTGTATCCTCAAAAATAAATGTTCGACAAATCTAACAAAAATATTAGAAATAGCTACTTTGTTTCACCTGTTTTTTGTGAATAAGTTCCTTAATCCCTAAATATTATCGTGATATCCTGATTTTTGGGGGAGTGAGAGGTAAAATTTAACGGATCAAATGTGGGATGTGAAAATAATGGGTACAATGCGTCTGTTTCCAACTGGTTCATTATAAGTCGGGAATAGACGCATTGTTAGTTGGGTAGCGTTTTAAGGGTACTAAGTTGATCTTTTCGTGAGAATTGGTCTTATTTTCCTGTGGAATCGTTGTCTTTTTGAGTGGGTTTCAGCATGATCCCCAATTCGTCGAGTTGTTCCTTTTCCACGCTGGAGGGTGCGTCGATCATCACGTCGCGGCCGGCGGTGTTCTTGGGGAAAGCAATCGTGTCGCGAATGCTATCCAGTCCCGCGAAGATTGAAACAAACCGATCCAATCCGAACGCGATTCCCCCGTGCGGTGGGGCCCCGTACTGGAAGGCGTTCATCAAGAAACCGAACTGTTCCCGTGCTTTCTCTTCGGTGAAGCCTAAGACGGAAAACATTTTTTCCTGCAGCTTGCTATCGTGGATACGGATGGAGCCGCCCCCGATCTCCGCGCCGTTGATCACCAAGTCGTAGGCGTTCGCGCGCACGGCACCGGGATCGGTGTCGAGCAAGGGGATATCCTCTGCTTTGGGTGAAGTGAAGGGGTGGTGTTTGGCGAAAAAGCGGTTCAGCTCTTCGTCCTTCTCTAACAATGGAAAATCGACCACCCAAAGGCACTGGAAATTGTTTTTATCTCTCAAACCCAAACGGGTCCCCATTTCTAATCGCAATTCAGACAGTTGCTTCTGTGTTTTGTCGGTTTCGCCGGCGAGCACCAAGATCAGGTCGCCTGGTGCGGCACCGCACCGTTCGGCCCATTTTTTGAGGTCCTCCTCGCTATAAAACTTGTCGACGGACGATTTGAGCGTTCTGTCCTCGTTGTACCGCAAGTAAATCATCCCTTTCGCTCCAATTTGGGGGCGCTTTACAAACTCGGTTAGCTCATCCACCTGCCTGCGGGTATAGGATGCACAGCCAGGTGCGCAGATGGCCCCCACGTACTCGGCCGAATCGAACACCATAAAGTCACGCCCCTCCGTGAGATCTTTGATTTCGACGAAGGTCATACCGAAGCGGGTGTCGGGCTTGTCCGATCCGTACAGCCGCATCGCGTCGGCATAGCTTAGGCGCGGGAAGTCGACGAGGTCGATTCCCTTCAGCTTCTTGAAAAGATGCTTGGTCAATCCCTCGAAGGTGTTTAGCACATCCTCCTGATCCACGAACGACATCTCGCAGTCGATCTGTGTGAACTCCGGTTGGCGGTCGGCCCTCAGGTCCTCGTCCCGGAAACATTTCACGATTTGGAAGTAACGATCGAACCCCGATACCATCAACAGCTGCTTAAAAAGCTGGGGCGATTGCGGTAACGCGTAAAATTCGCCTTGGTTCATGCGCGAGGGAACGATAAAATCACGTGCTCCTTCGGGAGTAGAGCCGATGAGTACCGGAGTTTCTACTTCCAGGAAGTTCCTTTCGTCGAGGTAGCGTCGTGTCTCGAAAGCCATCTTATGTCGTAGCTCCAGATTCTCGCGCACCACTTGGCGACGAAGGTCCAAATACCTGTATTTCATTCGAAGCTCATCTCCGCCGTCGGTTTCCGTCTCGATGGTGAACGGGGGTGTCTTGGAGGCGTTTAGCACCGTGAGTTTGTCTGCAATGATTTCAATCTCTCCCGTAGGTATGTGCGTGTTCTTGCTGCTTCGCTCTTTGGCGGTGCCCGTGACTTGAACCACCCACTCACGGCCCAGCTTGTTGGCCTGTTCGCAGAGGTCGTGATTCACCTCTTGGTTAAATGATAATTGAGTGATGCCGTATCGATCACGCAGATCGATAAAGGTCATCCC
>JAAYTC010000230.1 GCA_012518155.1 Bacteroidales bacterium
CAATGATAACTTGTTCGAACTAAAGCGGGTAAACAAGAAAGAGACATGTGGTGTAAAGGTGTTCATGGGCTCCTCTACCGGAAATATGTTGGTCGACGACAAACGGACGCTACAGGAAATATTTGCTGAAGTAGATATATTGATCGCCACTCACTGCGAGAACGAAGAGATTATCCGAGAAAACCTGACTTTGTACCGTGCAAAATATGGAGAAGAGATCCCCGTCAAATATCACCCACTGATTCGCGACGCTGAAGCATGTTACCGCTCTTCTGCCGAGGCGGTCGAATTAGCTGACAAGTACGGCAGTCAACTTCACGTGTTGCATCTCTCCACGGCGCGGGAAATGACCCTTTTCAGCTCTGCCCCGGTAGAAGATAAGAAAATCACGGCAGAGGCATGCGTGCACCATCTTTGGTTTACGGATAAAGATTACGATCGGCTGGGAGCCCGTATCAAGTGGAACCCTGCTATCAAAACTATGGAAGATCGTGAGGCACTACGAGAAGCATTGAAAGGAGGAAGACTCGATGTGGTGGCCACTGATCACGCCCCTCACCTGTTGAACGAGAAGGAGGGAGGCGTTCTTCAAGCAGCTTCCGGGGGGCCGCTGGTACAGCATTCGCTGCAAGCCATGTTAGAGCTAGCGTCACAAGGTGTTTTCACGAACGAACTGGTAGTCGAAAAAATGTGTCATTCGCCCGCTAAGTTATTCAATATTAAAGAGCGAGGTTTCATCCGAGAAGGGTACTATGCCGATCTCGTGTTGGTAGACCCGAACCTACCTTATACAGTTTCGGATAAAAGCGTGTGGTATAAGTGTGGATGGTCCCCCTTCGAGGGAGAAGTGTTTGGAGCCACCGTGAAAAAGACGTTCGTGAATGGACATTTAGTGTATGATGAGGGGCAATTTGCCGAGAACCTGTTTGGTAAAGCAATCGAGTTCGATCGTTAACCGGGAAACCGAGGGCCGCACCACGTTCGTTGCCCCGCTTCGTATGTGAATCCGTTTTTTTTGATTATTTTTGCCAATAATTTTAATTAACGCTTTTCGAGTGAAGTTTTTATTTACTGTTCAAGGGGAGGGGAGAGGACACTATACTCAAGCCCTATCCCTGGCATCCATCCTACGCCGACACGGTCATGAGGTGGTGGCAGTCCTTGTCGGCAAGAGCGATTCAAGGCAAATACCTCCCTTTTTCAGAAACAAGATCGGATCACCCATCGAGGAGTTTGACAGTCCCAATTTCACCTCTTTCTACAAGCAAAAACGGCCCAATATCCTCTTGAGCATGGCCAGCAATTTTTCTCGCCCTTTCGTTTTCAGGAAGAGTCTCCTTTTCATGAAAGAGAAAATCGAAGAGCATCGCCCCGATGTGGTGATTAATTTCTATGAAATGGTTACCGGTATGGCCTTCGGGATTTATCGATTCGATAAGAAAATGGGCGTGAAGATGATCTGCATCGCGCACCAGTACGTGTTGATGAACCCCAATTACCGGACGACTGCCGAACAGGATGTGAAATTTTACTTCCTCCGAATGCTCTCCCGGATCACTTCTAACCGGGCACATAAGATCTTGGCACTCTCATTCCGGGATATGCCCGGCTCAAAAGATAAAAGAATTGTTACCGTTCCCCCTTTATTGCGACCCGAGGTATTTCAACTGGCACCGGTTGAGGGAGGTTACATCCATGGGTACATGTTAAACGCGGGGTATTTCGAAGAGGTCTCGAAATGGCATGCCAAGCATCCCGATACCCCCCTTCGTTTTTTCTGGGACAAAAGTGATGCCGAAGAGGTCACGAACATCGATGAAACGTTCACTCTTTACCGGCTTAACGATGAACTATTCTTGAAAAGCATGGCGGGGTGTATGGCCTATGCCACTACCTCCGGGTTCGAATCGCTCTGCGAAGCCCTTTACTTTCAAAAGCCGGCTTTAATGATCCCTATTCACGTGGAGCAGGAGTTCAATGCCTACGATGCGAGCCTTTCCGGGGTAGGTATCCCGGGAAAGAAATTTAACCTGAACAAGCTGCTCGAGTTCATCCCCGATTACCGTCCCGATCCGAACTTCCGCGATTGGGTACACCAGGCGGAAGAACGGTTTGTAAAGGAGATTTGTGAATAAATGATAGGATGGTGTCCTGTAATCTCTCTACGATTAAGATACACTTAATGGAACCTATATGACCTCTTGAAATACTTGGGCTTGTGGCGGTGGCAGTGCACATAAAGAACATTCCTTGTTATTTTATCCTCCTTAATCCACTTGTAGCCTCCTCAAAAAACATGTGCCTGCTCAAATCTATTTTAACGGCTGCTGTTGATACGCAGGGAAGATCCGTCGTCTCAGCATGTTATATGCTTAATCTATTCTGTATAGCTCCTGTTACCTGGCGAATACTCGTTTTTCTCCCGTATCATATTGTGTGTCAGTTGTCACAAGTAATCGCGTATTTGTTTTGTTGTGTCGTACTTCCTTTGATACCATTGAAAGACGAACCCCTGATCATGTCTGCGATTGTTCCCTAGCTATCGCCATTTTTTATGTCAAAATATATTGTGTTGTTCTGTTTTAAAGGTAGCTGTTTGTAATTAATTGGGGGGAACTTCGATCTCGTTTTCTTTTATGTCGCTGTCTGATTCTCTGCAGACTTCTTTCCTTGCCACCCCGACGGGACCCCCACGGCAATGTAAATGGTATTGTTGACCACCTTGGAGTTTTACACACCTTGAAAATGATTTCGTCTAATCAAGCGATCAGGTTGACTTCTTTATCACGTTATGATATTTTCCGTTCACGTGATCCGTTATCCTAGATGTCGACATTACTCATCCCCTCTGCGTACAAAGGAG
>JAAYTC010000231.1 GCA_012518155.1 Bacteroidales bacterium
TCAATCACCCCGTTCTCCATGTTCCGCGTGGCCTTCTTGTAATCGTCCGATGTGTCGTGCAACACGAAATAGTTTGATGCTGCCACCTTGTTGGTCAACCTTCGGGAGTAGCTCCCTTTGGCATGATCCACCACGTCGACCCGAATATTTTTCACCTCGAAGTTGATCGCCCACGGGAAGACCAAGATGGCCATCGTGGGGAAAAAAATGATCAACTGCGAGATCAGCGGATTGCGGAACATCTGCTTGAACTCCTTCTCGATTAAAAATTTCAACGTCCTCATATTAACGGGATTTTATCATATTCCTTATCCTTATTTACTTAAGTTTCGCGTGCCATACAACTTCAACTAACGGGTGCCCCTTATAACATTTATAGGCCTCATTTATTCCAGCCTCGGCTTCAAGTTCAGCGTAGACCCCACCACCAGCAAGAGCGCCATTCCTGTTAAAATCAACGTCTCCTTCCACACCATTGCTCCTCCCAATCCCTGTATCATCACCTTTTTAATTGCCTGTGTATACCATCGGGCGGGCACGATATCGGAGACCCATTGCAGGATCGACGGCATATTTTCGATCGGGAAAATCATGCCGGAGAGCATCAACCCCGGCAGCATTACGATGATGGCCGAGATGATGACCGCGTTTATTTGGCTTCGCACCACGGTGGATATAAGGAGGCCAAACGCGAGCGACAGGAAGATATAGATCACCGAAATCCCTAAAAGCAGTATCAGACTACCTCGAATGGGCACGTTGAGCACAAAATAGCTCAACAGCAAAATCGACACCAAGTTGATAATGGAAATCAACAGGTAGGGGATGGTTTTCGCGATCACCATGGTACCCTGTTTGAGTGGCGACGCCAAGAGTACCTCCATGGTGCCTCGTTCTTTTTCCCGCACAATCGATACCGACGTCATCATGGTGCAGATCAACATCAGCACCAATCCCATTATTCCGGGTACGAACATATAGGCCGATTCCATCCCCGGGTTATAAATCATCCGGCTTTCAACTTCGATCGCGAAGGGTATTTGAGACATACCCACTCCCGATTCCTCCAGCTGGTACCCCGCGATAATAGCCGTCGCGTAGGTGGTCGCGATGCTCCCCCGGTTCGGGTCGGCACTGTTCACGATCAATTGAATCGACTCCTCTGAAGGGTGAAACAGCACCGCCATATCCAGTCGCCCTTTCTGCAAGGCCATCTCCATCTCCCGCGGGGTATGCAGATCCTCCCGTAGGTTGAAGAACTCGTTCCGCCGGAACCGCTCCGTGACCCCTTCGGAGAACGCGTCGGGGTGGGGGGCGTGCATCGCCACCCGGATATCTTTTACCTCGGTATTGATGGCAAAGCCAAACAGGAGAATCTGCACCACCGGAATGCCCAGGATGATAAGCATGCTTCGTCTATCCCGCACGAGATGGTAAAACTCCTTGTTTACAAACGCGATAAATTGTTTCATAATCGATTCGTTCTTCAAAATTGCAATTCGATTTTAGTGCTCTAATCGGCGCGTTGAGCTTTCCGTGCCAATTGTTGGAACACCTCGTCCATCGATTTCGCGCCATACGCTTCTCGCAAGTTTCGCGGCGAGTCCAGCGCGTCGATCCGCCCATCCACCATGATCGAAACCCGGTGGCAATACTCCGCCTCCTCCATGTAGTGCGTCGTCACGAAAACGGTGATGCCCCGTTCCGCCGCATCGTAGATCATCTCCCAGAACTGCCTCCGCATGGCCGGGTCCACCCCGCCGGTCGGCTCATCCAGGAACACGATTTCCGGTTCGTGGAAAATCGCGATTGAGAAAGCCAATTTTTGTTTCCATCCCAGCGGGAGTGCCTTCACCATGGTGTTTCGTTCGCTCTTGAAATTCAACCGCTCCAACAGCTCCTCTGTTTTCTTTGCAATCACCTTATCCGCGAGGCCGTAGATGCCCCCGAAGAGGCGTATATTCTCCCACACCCGAAGATCCTCGTAGAGCGAGAACTTTTGGCTCATGTAGCCGATATTTTGTTTAATCATTTCGTTCTCCCGCGTGATATCGAATCCCGCGACGCTGCCCCTTCCTTCGGTCGGTTTACTGAGTCCGCACAACATATGAATAGCGGTCGTTTTCCCGGCCCCGTTCGCTCCCAGGAAGCCAAAGATCTCCCCTCTTTTCACGTCGAACGATATCCGGTCCACTGCCGTGAAGTTTCCAAACCGCTTTGTCAACCCTTCTACCTCGATTACTTTATCCATACTATCTCTCGTTGTTAATTCCTTAAGTTTCGTATGCATTTCAACTACAGCTAAATCTTCGGCTGACAATGTTTCGAGACCCATGTATGCCCTCGGGCACTAAAAGAGTAGAACTTGCTGCGCTTCGAACAGCTACTCTTTTCACGTTTCCCGTGGTCAATGGGTTCCCACAAAACATTTATAGGCCTCATCCTCACTATTCATTACATCGCTAAGAAGCAGTCTTCAATGGTTGGCTCAATCGGTTCGACCCGCGTCTCCTTGAAGCCGTTGTTTGCCAAGTAGTTTTCCAGTTCTTCCGTCGTGATTCCTTTCTCCACGGTGATATGATGTTTGTCGCCGAACGCGAACGCTGTTTTCACACTCGGATATTCTCGCAGCCTGTTTAACAGTGCCGGCATCCGATCCCCTTCCACCGACCAGAGCACCTCGCTGTAGTCCCTCGTGATTCCTTTGGGTGTGTCGATCGCGATGAACTCCCCCTCCCTCGCGAGTGCCACCCGTGTACATCGGTCCGCCTCGTCCATATACGCCGTAGAAACCAAGATGGTGATCCCCAGTTCCCGCAGTCGCCCGAGCATGTCCCAGAATTCCCTCCGCGATACCGGGTCCACCCCGGTGGTCGGCTCATCCAGTATCAACACCTTCGGCCGGTGTACCAGCGCGCAGCTTAGCGCCAATTTCTGCTTCATCCCCCCGGAGAGCGCTCCCGCTCGCCGCTTCTTGAAGGGTTCAATCTGCCCGTAGATATCCTTTATTAGGGAGTAGTTCTCTTCGACGGTCGTGTTAAATAACGTCGCGAAAAACTTCAGGTTCTCCTCCACGCTCAGGTCTTGATACAGCGAGAACCGCCCCGGCATATACCCGATAATCTGCCGTATTTGCCGATAGTCCCGTATCACGTCGTACCCACCCACGGTTGCCTTTCCCCGCCCCGGGTCCGGGATAAGGAGCGACGCGAGAATTCGGAAGAGCGTGGATTTTCCCGCGCCATCCGGGCCGATCACCCCGAAGATCTCTCCTTTATCGACCGAGAATGAGACGCCATTCAGTGCTTTTACCCTCCCGTTACGGTAGGTTTTATGCAATTCGTTTACCTGAATCATTTTTGGTTTCCCGTTTGAAACAGCACTTCGCCATACATTCCGATTTTCAGGAACCCGTCGTTTGGCACCGCTATTTTGATCGCGTACACCAGGTTGGCCCGTTCATCTTTCGTCTGGATCGTTTTGGGTGTGAACTCCGACTTATCGGAGATCCAGCTGATCCGTCCCTCGTATTCACGGCTACCTCCTTCGCCGTCGTCCACCCTCACCGTCGCCTCATCGTCCAGCTTTACCTTCGCCAGCTGGTCGCTCGTTACGTACGCCCGCAGGAACATATTCTCTATGTTCGCGATTTTGAACAGCGGCGTGCCCATACCTGCCAGCTCCCCTGCCTCCGCGTACTTGTTCAGCACCGTCCCTGTGATGGGAGAGGTGACCCGTGTTTTTTGCAATTGGTCTTCCAGTTGCGCGATCTGTATTTCGAGCGAAGAACTTCGCGCGGACACCTGTTGGGTGCTCTGCATCAGGAGCGTCTGTTGTGCTGCAAGTTCACTTTCGAGCACCTCCAGTTGCGACTCGATATCATCCCACTGTTTTTGGTTCGCCGCGTTCGCCTCGATCAGCCGTTCCACCCGTTGTTTCTCCCTTCTCAGCGTGCTGATTCGCTCCTCAAGAGAGGCCGTCTGTTTTTGGATATCGGGCCGTTGTGCCCGCACCCCTTTCGCGTTCGAAAGAAGGGCCAGTTTCTGCA
>JAAYTC010000232.1 GCA_012518155.1 Bacteroidales bacterium
AATTTGCACTAAAAATGCCGTGGCAGCCTTTTTTCATTTTCCCGCGGAAAAGAACGTGAAAAAGGAATTATTTTTATCCATATTCCGTATATTATATCAAATATGCGGAATGAAATCCTTGAATTCATCAAATATGAGGATTATGCCCATAGGGCTTTAAAAAAGTGTGAATTGGTTCTGTGCGCAACGGGACTGTCAGGCTTTTACTAAACAGGCCGTTCCTTTGATGCCAATAGAAATGCAATTTCTATTCGATAAATTACAGGTTGCCCTTATTTGATTCACTTGAATATCATTCTTTGCAAGCGAAAAGGATGTCATTGATCGGGTGGTATTATAAGGGTAAAAGCTATTTCGTGGTTGTTTACGGAACAGCAATATCATATTCTTTTCTTATTTTTTGCTGTGCGGATTATTTTTTCTCATATTAGACATTGTATGGCAATTGGTTGATGGATACTAACGGAAAATGACATCAATGAAAATGCCTTATGTGATCATTCTTCGTGCGTAAATTCGTTCAAATTCCCGTTTTCGTTCCTTCCAGTCGGGCATGAACTCGCTTAACGTATCGTAATAACTCTTGGAGTGATTCATGTGAATCAGGTGACACAACTCGTGTGCGAAGACGTGCTCGATGCATCGTGGCGAGGCCATGATGAGCCGGCTGTTCAACGAGATGGAACGTTTTGCCGAGCAACTGCCCCACCGGGACTTCATCCACTTGATGGTTACCTTGGCGGGCGATAGATGGTACCTTTCGCTAAATTGTTCGAGCAACGGGGCAATGATGGCGGGGAATTTCTCTTTCGCTTGGTCGTGAAGCCACTGTTGTAATAATGGTTTTGCCAAGGTTTCGTTTTCACAACTGATATGAATGCAATTCCCGTTTTTGATGATCTCGTTTTTCGCGTCCGGGTCAACCGACACCCGCAAGGTATGCTCTTCGCCAAGAAAGAGCTGTTTTTCCCCGTCGGTGAATCTTTTCGTGGGAGTTCGTTTGGCGGCTTCTTCGAATTGTTCTTTATGCTTTAAAACCCAGTCAAGTTTCTCATTTAACAGCTCCTCGGCCTGCCGAGTGGGCATGAACTGCGGAACACGTACCGTCACCTTCCCATTAGGGTCGACGATGATGCCAATCGTCTTGCGTGCCGATCGCACCAACGTGTATTCCAGCGTTCGTGGCTTGCCGTCTCCTGCCCGGTATGCTATTTTCTTTACCATTAGTTTTCCAAAGATAGTGTTTTTTCTGATTCCTTACACTAATTTCTGCTCCATGGCCACGCGCACCAGCACCGCCGTGTTGCGTGCATTGAGCTTGTAGAGGAGCTTTTTGCGGTAGTTGTTCACCGTATCCACCGCCAGGAACATGAGGTCGGCTATCTCGAGGTTGGTGTGCCCATCCACGATGTGTTTCAACAGTTTCCTTTCGCGTGGGGTGAGCCAGACCTGTTCCGTGACCGGTCGGTTCATCAGCAGATCGATCTCATCGCAGAGGAACGTTTCGTCGTTGTCGACCGTCCGGATACTCAGCAGAATCTCTTCGGGCATGGCGTTTTTGATGACGTAGCCCGATGCCCCGTTGTCGAACATTTGACGCACGATCGCGTATTCGGAATAGCTGGTGAGTGCCACCACCTTCACGCGCGGATATTTGGTGGTGATCTCCTTGCATAGGTCGATCCCGCTGGCATCGGGCAGGTTGATATCAAGCAGGAGCACACGGGGTTGCTCGAACCCCAGCTTCCATATGCACTCTTTGCCGGTGTAACTCACGGCCGTCACGCGAGCGAAACCGGACGAGTCCACCAGCTTTTGCAATCCCTCCACCAGGATCTTGTGATCGTCTACTATATGAACGGTTATCATAATGACTACTCATTTTATAACTTGATCTCCACATCCACTTCGGTGCCTTCGCCCAGGGAGGAGTGAATATGACAGAATATTCAATGAACCTACGATATCGGCCTTGTAACCGGTCTCCTTGGATAATTCCAACGCCTTCAGGGCATATTCCTTGGCCTTATCGTACTCTTTGTAATGTTGATAGTAGACCATGGCG
>JAAYTC010000027.1 GCA_012518155.1 Bacteroidales bacterium
CAGCTTTTTTCCACGCCTAAGTTCGCATGATCCATTCCGTGCAACTTAGTTCCAAATACCGCTGCACTTCCCGCCAGCGATGCCTTTAAAAATCTTCTTCTGTTGATTGCCATGGTTGTGATTGTTTTGTGTTTTGTGATTAATGCTATATGTTTTATGTCTGTATATATTAACTCTTTAAACTACATTCCAAGGTATATTCAACCTCCCCCCTCGCACCCTTTCAGAAAAATAGTGCCAACGATCCTAAATCAGGTCGAAATGTTGTAAAGCTTTTAGCACGCCATTATTATCCACGGTATCGGTCACGAAGTCAGCCGCGCGTTTAACGTCTTCTTTCGCGTTACCCATGGCGATCCCTACCCCGGCGTGCCGGAGCATCTCGATATCATTACCACCATCACCGAAGGCCATTGTCTCTTGTAAAGAAAAACCAAAATAATCGCAAAACTTATCGATTCCCACTCCCTTATCGACCCCCTTCGCGATCACATCGGCAAAAGTGGGATACCATCGCATAGCCGTGCAGTTCGGAAGTTCTCGCATCACATCCTCTTCGTGCGACAATTTAAAAAAAGCAGTTAGTTGGAATATCTCTTTATCGCGATAAGAGTCGAGGGCATTCACGGGAAGCGACTCTTTTTGGAGCAGTCTCATCAACTCGGCCATCTGCTCATCCACGTAATTGATAGAAAGCTCATGTTCCTCCACGAAAAGACAGGGGAACTCTTCTTTCTGTTGCATGTAATCGATAAACCTGTTCACATCGGAAGGATCGATGCTCTTTTTAAAAATCACGTTATTAGTGCCCTCCAGACAATAACATCCGTTCATGGTAATATAGCCATCAAACTGGGTGTCACCCAAGTTATTGATCACTGAAAAATGCCTCCCTGTAGCGATGAATACTTTTATACCCTTTTCTCGTAACTGATTGATGGATTGTTTCGTGGAATCGGGTATTTCAGGTGTATTAAAACTGACTAACGTGCCATCAATATCAAAAAAAATTGCTTTTATCATATTCAGTTATCATCTATTACTCGGGCAAGTTTTATCTGTTTTTTATTACATCGCGTGCCCGTTCGATGAGTGTGTCTTTATTCTTCTCTTTATCACTTTGCAGCATATTCACGTGAATATCAGGGTCCACGCCAAATTCGATATGTTCTTCTTCTGCATTAAACATGGGAGATGCTGAAAAACGAACCGACCACCCATTAGGAAGTTCAGACGTGAAGGGCAATCCACTGCCTCCTCCCGTTTTGTCACCCAGCACCGTTACGTTCCGTGCATATTTCATGATACTTACAAATTCATTCGTGGCACTGTAACAACCTCTATTGGTAAGCACCACAACCGGTTTTTGATAACGTACCCGGTTTGAACTCTCCACGTACTTCGGGTGCAAAGCCGAGAAATCGTTATGTCCCGGGCCATTTTTATGAGAAATGTATCCTATCAGCGTTCGTTCGTTAAAAAAACGGCTTGCCAACCGTTCCACGTTGAGGAGGCTCCCACCGCCGTTGCTTCTCACGTCAATAATAAGGCCATGGCATAACGCCATCTTGTTCAACACCTGGTCGAGGTTGCCGGCTCCCAAGTCGTTCGAGAAACTATTGTAATATAAATAGCCTATATTATCATCCAAAACTTTATATCTCATGCCGGACGATATACCATAATCGTTCCCGAGATAATGGCGTTGGATGGAAGCGTCAAAATTTACCGGGTAATCCTCGTGCCACTCCCAGTATCGCGTCATATCGTGCGAGGCAGACAAGTTCACGTGCCCATCTTTCAACTCCGCCAGCATAAGCCCCATCAATTTGAATAGGGCTTCGCTACCCATATCTTCGGTTACCCGCGCACCGTAGGTATGATAAACGGCATTCCAGTCGATCTCCTTGTAATCAAAAAAGCAGTAATTCCGATCCAAGATTGTCCACAGCGCGTCGAAGTTCCCTCGCGGGTCATTATTAAACTGCATACTCATATCCTCACAACTCTGCAAAAAGATGAGCTGTAAAACAAAAAGCACCACGTACTGCTTCTTATTTTTCATTTATGTCGGATTAACTCCTCCTCGTGCGGGAACCCGTTTATGGCAAATATCGAAGAATCACCCGCATGGGATTTTATTGATTCGCCTAAGATGCCGCCCCCCTTCGAATGGAGTATTCAAGAACATAACCAGTATTTCGTAGAACTCGTCCTCACTCAAAAGCCGTCCGGGAAGAGAGAGCACATTGGCATCATTGTGAGCGCGTGCATAGAATGCAACCTCCGGTGTCCAGCACAAAGCAGCCCGGATTCCCTGATGCTTATTCATCGTCATATTGATACCATTCCCGGTTCCGCAGATGGCGACGCCGGGATAGCATTCCCCTTTCTCGATGGCTAATGCCATCGGGTGAGCGTAATCGGGATAATCAGTGCTATCGGCGGAATAGGTTCCAAAATCGCGGTAAGGGATCCCTTTTTCTTCCAACACACCGATAATATACTGTTTCGCTTCGAAGCCAGCATGATCCGATCCCAACGCGATGGGCTTTTCCGTGTTATCGAATAGTGACATAATACTCAGTTTTAAACTATTTTCTTAACCTGTTCATACACATTCTGTCCCGTGTACCC
>JAAYTC010000233.1 GCA_012518155.1 Bacteroidales bacterium
CGCGCGATCATCCCCGATCGGATCAGGATGATCACGTAGAGTAACAGCACGAAAATACCCCCAATCAATCCCATCTCTTCGATGATGATCGCGTAAATAAAATCGGAATAGGCCTGTGGCAAAAAATCACGTTCGGTGCTATTGCCGGGAAAGACACCCAGTACACCCCCGTTAGCAATGGCGATCTTGGCGTGAGCCACTTGGTAATTTTCATCGGTGATGGTGAAATACTCCTCTTCCGAAAGCTCTCGAGATTGTCCGAAATGAGTGATTCGGTTCTTCCAAGTACTTAAACGATCCAGCGGCCCACTTTCGGTCCACTTCTCGGGGATCACGTTCATTACCAACACGAACATCAACACAAAAAGGATGAGTACGCCGGCCACTTTTAACAAACGCAAGAACTTAACGTTCCCGATAAACATCAACAAATAGCAGACCATGAATAGTAACATCGCGGTGGAGAGGTTATCGATGGCGATGATGCCACACACCGCTACCATCAGGCCAATCATCCATTTAAATAGCAATCCATCATTCTGCCCGTTCTGTTTACTCAGCAGGAACGCGATCGTCCCCATTAACGATATCTTGGCTATTTCGGAAGGCTGAATTGTGAACCCCATGATCGATATCCACCGGTCGGCATTATTTATGCTAGTCCCGATAAAAGGAGTAAGTAATAACAGTGCGATAGCTGCCAAAAGCACAAATATGAGGGACGAAAAATAGCGATAAGGAATATTATGAATAAGCAAGATCACCCCCACCCCTCCAATCAGGAACATGGTATGACGGAGAATAGGACCCCATTGATTCTGTTGCCGGTACACGATGGTACTGGTTGCGCTAAAGATTTCCACGAGCGATATCACGCACAGGATAATGAAAACCGACCAGATAACTTTATCACCTTTAAATATCTTGCGAAGAAAATCCCCCACCGAGGAGTTCGCTTGCAAAGCTTCCTGATGGACCTCATCAGCCCCATCATTTGATTGAAAGGGTTCTCGCCCCCATTGGTCGTTATCGTTAAACATAATCACCTTATAATTAAGAATGAAAAATCAATAATGAAGAATAAAGAATTGTTAATTTCTTAATTCTTAATTAGTTTACAGTCTTCTGACCTGCTCCTTAAACTGGTCGCCTCGATCTTCGTAATTTTCAAACAGGTCGAAGCTAGCGCAACAGGGCGAGAGCAACACCGTGTCGCCCTTCTGTGCCAGCTCATACGCCGCGTCCACCGCTTCTTTCATCGATTGGGTATCGCGTATTTCTTCCACCTTTCCATCAAAAAAGGCATGCAGTCGGCTATTATCTTTCCCCAAAAAAATCAGTGCTCTTACCTTGGCACGCACCAACTCTTCAATTTCGGAGTAATCGTTGCCCTTGTCCACACCCCCGAGAATCAGCACTGTCTTGGATCGCATGCTTTGCAAGGCATACCAGCAGGAGTTAACGTTGGTCGCCTTTGAATCGTTTATATACTGAACTCCACGCACCGTGGCCACTTTTTCGAGCCGGTGCGGCACTCCCTTAAAGTCAGAGAGCGATGCCCTCAGCTGTTCATCGGTAATATCCATTAGTTTCGCCACGATGCCAGATGCCAACGAGTTGTAAATATTATGCATCCCTTCCAGCGCGAGTAATTCCAGTTCCATATCAAACTTCTGTTCTTTCACGTGAATCCATAATTTACCATTTTCGGTATATCCCGCCATCACCCCCTCACCACGTGCACCAAAAGGGTACTTTGTCACCACCGGCTTAAGCTTCTCGATTTCGCGTGTAACGATTGGGTCATCTACCCAATAGATAAATGCATCTTCGATCTGTTGATTACGAATAATGCGCATTTTGGCGTCGATATAGTGTTGCAAGTTGTAATCGTATCGGTCCAAGTGATCGGGTGAAATATTAAGCAGCACCGCGATATCCGCTTTAAAATCGTGCACTCCCTCCAACTGGAAACTACTCAACTCCAGCACGTAATAATCGTACGACTCTTCAGCCACTTGGCGGGCAAAGCTTTTTCCCACGTTTCCACCGAGTCCCACGTGGAGCCCTGCCGATTTTAGTATATGATAAATTAGGCTTGCCGTGGTTGTTTTTCCATTACTACCTGTCACGCAAATGATCTTAGCATGAGTATAGCGGCCGGCAAACTCTATTTCGGAGATTACAGGAATACCCTGCTCCCCTATTTTTTGGACGATTGGAGCCGTCTCGGGAATGCCGGGGCTCTTCACCACTTTGTGGGCCTGTAGGACCTGATCCTCGGTATGTTGCCCTTCCTCGAAATCAATCCGGTATGCTCGCAACGTATCCCGGTGGGTATCTTGCAGCCTTCCTTTATCCGAGAGGAAAACCTCGAACCCTTTTGTTTGAGCCAGGATAGCCGCTCC
>JAAYTC010000028.1 GCA_012518155.1 Bacteroidales bacterium
CATCTCTAGGCAGTATAGATGCACGGTAGATCAGTTGAAAGCGTGGAACCCTCAATTGAGCACTGTACTTAAAGCCGGTGAAATACTGGTTATTTATACAAAGTAAAAGCAACCACCAAGGGTTCACGCGCACCCCCTTTGTATCCTTTGTGAGCCGGCTCTACCTCGTGCGAATCGTTGTATCTCGCTCTTCAAAAGCCGTGCACTCCATTTTGGTTACGCTTTTATTCGCTCCTCCCGCTTTACCTTCCATCTCCATATACATTAATATGCCGTTTTCATGATATTTGGCCAATGACTCCATTTGAGGAGGAATATTTGCCTGCTTTCTATCAAACATGTTACTGAATCCGGTCTGTATACCCTGAGCAACATACATGGTGATAGCATTCTCATTGTTCTCCATGCGGTAGCCGGTGCAATCATGTCCCAAGAAAACACGATTGGGCAGTTGAGTAATCGAGTAACTTTCTAAATCACCCAAGGGAGTATCTTCTTCAATCTCGTCGCTTTGATCAAGCTCGTCGCTTTCTAACGACATCGACATGGCAAAGGCTTGTCCTCCCGATATCGTCACTATAGCGTTGTTTTTTTCGTCCATTACCAATGTAACATCCCCATCCAAATTGGGCTTGATACCAAGGTAGGGTTCCGTTTCACTCAGCAGGTAATCAAATTGCAACTCCTGGCCCTCGCTGGACATTTTCATGCTGTAGAGGTAATCGAACCGGTAGGCCTCGGGAAGTTGGCTCAGGTCGACAGGATTTCCAATTTCTCCAAAAATATTTGCGATATTAATGTCGGGAGAGAGGATTTTATCCATCGCTCCAGCGGTTTTCTCTGCCGCCTTCTCCGCGGTTTTATCAATCACCACCCGCTCTGCTTCCTCTACGATACGATTCTTTAGTCGATTTAAAAATTGAGCTTCCGCGCTATAATTAACGCCAAACAGGAATACCAATGCTAGTAAAAACTTTGTTGTCCTCTTCATTTTACTGTTGCTTTTTTAAAATGTTTTTATTCAAGTTTCGCGTGCCTCGTATTAACAATTTACACGCGCCAACTTAAACCAATTATATGCTGCAAATATAACGCCTAAAGTCCGGCAGGAGTAGGACTATTCGATCGATTATTTGTATATTTCACGCGTTTGCACTCAAAACAGCCCCAAAAGGCAATATTCACCCTTTATATCTGACATCTTTTGTTTATTTTTGTCCCGTGGAAAAATTTGTTCTACGACAATATATTTATAGTTGAATAGATGCAGCCGATAAGAATGGCTTCGCGTGTATTCAATTCACGTACATAATTAACAATAAAACATATGATCACTGCAGACCAACTAAAAAATGTGTTGGAGCGCGAGGAAGCGCTGAGGGGGTATCTTTGACATTGATGCCAAAACCATTCAATTAGAAGAAGAGGAGCTACGCACCCAATCGCCCGATTTTTGGAACGACACCAAGTCGGCCGAGGCCCAGATGAAGGTAGTACGAGAGTTAAAGTTCTGGCTGGACGCCTATCAGGAAGTAAAAGCAGCTACCGATGAGGTGAGTTTAGCGTACGATTTTGTGAAAGAAGGCATAATTACCGAAGAGGAATTAGACAGCAATTACAACCGAGCCATTCAGCTGATCGAACAATTAGAGTTGAAGAACATGCTGCGCCGTGAGGAAGACAAGTTAGGTGCCGTGTTAAAAGTTAATGCCGGCGCGGGGGGTACCGAGAGCCAGGACTGGGCATCGATGCTCTTCCGGATGTATCAGCGATGGTGCGAAAACAAAGGATATAAAACCACGGTGACCAACTGGCAAGACGGGGATGACGCGGGAATAAAGACGGCAACCCTTCAGGTTGAAGGAGAGTTAGCGTACGGTTTTCTCAAGAGCGAGAACGGAGTACACCGGTTGGTGCGCGTTTCTCCTTTTAATGCCCAAGGGAAACGCATGACTTCCTTCGCGTCGGTTTTTGTTGTACCGCTAGTAGACGACACTATTGACGTAGAGGTGAATACCGCCAATATCAGCTGGGATACTTTTCGTTCGTCAGGAGCTGGGGGGCAACACGTGAACAAGGTGGAAACGGGTGTTCGCCTCCATTATCTCTACACCGATACCGATACTGGCAAGGAGCAAGAGATCGTGATCGAGAATACTGAAAGTAGATCGCAAGTAGGAAACAGAGAAAATGCCTTACGCATGCTCCGGTCGCAACTCTACGAAATAGAGCTAGAAAAAAGACGAGCCGCTCAAGCAGCCATTGAAGCGGGTAAGAAAAAAATCGAATGGGGATCACAGATCCGTAGTTACGTCTTTGATGATCGCAGAGTAAAAGACCACCGCACCAATCATCAAACTTCCGACGTGACCGGGGTGATGGATGGAGATATAGACGCGTTCATCAAAGCCTACCTGATGGAGTTCGCCGGAGAATAACATTTCGTGTAAATCAGCCCGTTAAATATGCAAAGAGAAATAAAACAATCCCATCGATATATCCTGATAGGGCTGATCGTTCTTTTAGCAGTTCTTTTATTTAAAGAAATTCAACCCTACTTGGGAGGTTTCCTTGCTGCTTTTGCTTTATTTGCTATCCTAAGGGGCCAGATGAGGAAACTGGTTGAAAAGCGGGAATGGAGCCGTGGCCTCAGTGCCACCGTAATTGTCCTCGCAACGCTTATCTTCGTGCTTATTCCGCTTACCGGCATTGGTTTCTTGGCAGCCGATACCATTTCGGGTATAAATATTGATCCCGCGGCAGTAACTGCTGCCATCAACAACATCGCGAGCGATATCGAAAAACGGCTCGATATCCGCGTCTTCACCCCCGAGAACCTCTCTTTCGTACCCAAGGCTGGCACTTCTCTCATGCAGACGTTGGTCACCGGTCTCACTTCCATGCTGATCAACAGTGTTATTGCCATATTCGTACTCTACTTTATGTTGGTAAGCTACGACACCTTGGGCAGGGCAATATTGGAAATACTCCCCTTTCGGGAGGAGAACAAGAGCATACTCCGAGAGGAGACCAAGTCGATCATCCTATCCAATGCCGTGGGTATCCCGGTCGTAGCCATCACTCAAGGTATTTTGGCCTACGTGGGGTACATGTTTTTTGGAGTGAATAACGCGCTCGTGTACGCGGTACTTGTGGCATTTACCACCATTATTCCCGTTGTCGGCACTTCGTTGGTATGGGCTCCGATCGGCCTTTCCGCCATTGTACAGGGGGATGTAGCAAGGGGTATCTTCCTTCTCGCGTACGGTTTGCTTATCATCGGCGGTTCCGACGCGATTCTTCGATTCGTACTGCAGAAAAAACTCGCGAATATTCACCCGCTAATTACTTTTTTTGGCGTTATCATCGGGTTGGCTATGTTTGGTTTTTGGGGCATTATATTTGGTCCCCTTTTGATATCCTTGCTGATATTGTTGATAAACATGTATCGCCACGATTACGTGATTGGATCACTCGCCCAGCCCCGTGTAACCACGCGAGAAAATCAACAAAGCAATATTCTACTTAGGAGGCGAAGCCCGTTCCCTTCCATCTCTCCCAAAAAAGCATCGCCTGAAAACGATAGCAAAGCAGCCTCCGATCACGGAAGCCCATAAGTTTAATTTAGTGTCTTTTTTCGATGGATAATCCAAACAACGCGTAGTCGTACTTTACCGGATCTATCGGATCCATCCGCTTGAGATTTTCGGTGAGTTCCATGGCTGTCAACCAGTCTGTCTGCTTCCGGGTTATCAACCCCAGTGCACGAGCAGTCCTATCAACATGCAAGTCGATGGGACATACCAACCCACTCATCGGTATCCGTTTCCACAAACCAAAGTCCACCCCTTTTTCGTCTTCACGCACCATCCATCTCAAGAACATATTTAACCGTTTACACGCGGATCGCTTTGCCGGCGAAGCTACGTGCTTCCTTGTCCGGTTGGGAGCATTGGGATGATTAAAAAAGAGATGATTAAATTCGGTAAGCGAGTCGGCAATCGAGATAAAATTCCCATCAGTTAAGAACGCGTCTTCCAAGGTATCATATCGCGCGTAAAAGCGAGAAAAGAAGTCCACGAAATAGAGGAGATCGGTATCATTAAAAGTGCGGTGACAAAAGCCTGTCAGATTTTTAAGGTCCTCTTCCCCATGCTCTCTAATAAAACGATAAGGTTCATTTCCAAACCGGTGGATCAGTTCGTTACACTTTTGGATAATTGTTTTCCGCTGCCCCCACGCGAGTGTCGCTGCAAAAAAACCAATAATTTCTTGGTCTTGCTGTTTAATAAATTGATGAGGAATGACGATCGGATCGTCTTCGATGAACGAGGGACGATTATATTGGTCTACTTTTTCATCGAGGAATATTTTCAGTTGATGCATTTGACAAAACTACAATTAATCGTCGAAAGTACAAATTCAGCACCATTTTTGTCCATCTGATCGTAGATCGACCGAACGAAAAGCGATTATTATCGCACGATATTACGGCAATTCCTTAAAAAATCCTACATTTGCAAAGCATTTATTGTTTTGAAACATTTTCCACATGAGAAGTACCTCTTTGCGCACTGTTCAATCTTACCTGAAGAGCGGCGTGTTGGTCATTTTCGCCCTTTTCATAGCGGATGCCTCGGCTCAGATTAGTTACGGCGGCCGGCCCCTTCCACTATCAGCGGGAATAGGCGCACGGTCGGTCGGCCCCTCTCTCGATTTTTTCGTGGAGATGCCTTCGTTTGACGAACAGGCGGCGGTGAGGAGAGCTCGCCAAGGTAACAGCCAACTAAAAAGTTTAGAGTTTGCTCACAAGTTCGATGTACACCTACGACCGGACAATTCGGGAATTGTTTTCACGGCTGCTGGAATGAATGTGTGGCGTGTGGGAATTCGCTCACGGGGTGCCTACTCGTTAAATATCCTCTTCTCGAAATTTCGTTTACCGGAAGGGGCTAAACTGTTTGTCTATAACTCCGATCAAACAGAAATCTTGGGGTCTTACACGCGTGAAAACAACACCGATTTAAATCTATTGCCGATACAACCCATCGGTGGGGAAGAACTGATCGTAGAGTATCAAGTACCGCTGGCCGCGTCCGATAAAGGAGAGATAGAGATCGGCGATGTGAATCATGACTTCCTTGGGATCTTCCGTGCATCAGAACCAAGGGATCCGGAAAATGATTGCCATCCAAACTTGATCTGTTACCCGGAAAACATTGAACCGGGAAGTGGCGTGGTAGCGTTGATAATCAACGGCACGCTGTATTGCACCGGTGCACTGGTAAATAGCACAAGTACGGCAGAAGACAAAATCCCCTACTTGCTCACCGCTACTCATTGCCTGAACATGAACAATCAAAACAATTTTATTCTGAATCGGCGATACGACGTGATCGCCGGAAGCATTGTTGCATTCTTCAATTACCAGTCGCCTGTTTGCAATACCCATATCAGGGGACCACTGCAAATGACGATGGCCTCAGCCGATTCAGTGTTAATCAGTGAACGATACGACATCTCTCTTTTAAAGTTAAAACAGATGCCTCCCGTTGAATACCAACCTTTTCTCTTGGGATGGAATGCATCGGCTACAGCCGGATCAAACCATTCCGGGCCCTTTCACGGGCTTCATCATCCTAACGGGGGAATCAAAAAAGTGGCCATCGAAGAGGATGGTTTAGCGATAGGTTCTTTCAATGCTTCCGACTATGATGTGGAGACAGAGCCCAATGCCTTTTGGGTTGTAAGAAATTGGGAAGTTGCTAATACTGAGAGGGGATCATCAGGTTCGCCCCTTGTCGATCAAGAAAAAAGAATAGTGGGAACACTCAC
>JAAYTC010000029.1 GCA_012518155.1 Bacteroidales bacterium
CAACAGCTTATTGTTTTATCAGCAGGACAGAATCGCTTTTACTACAATGAAGGTATTAAACTTAAACCGGATCGGATTTGTTATGCTATTATATAGCGGTGCACCCCGGTATGGATATACGCGGAACAATAACAAATCAATAAAATCAAGAATTATGCAAGTAGCAGTGTGGGATTCTTACGTGACAAAGAAAGACGGTACGGTGATGCATTTCGATATTATTGCCCCGCAAGAGGTGAAGGATGCGGACGTGATCTATAATTACGGGAAAGAGTACCTGAAAACAAAAGATCAGGAGGGGCAGCCGTTTACAGCAAACGAGTGCCGATTTTGCCACGTGGAGGCCGTGAAACCGGAATGGGAAAGGGAGATAAAACAGCAGGGCTATTTCATTTTTGAAATGGAGAATTGCGATTAGCTACTTCTGACCGATTCCACGGTAGTCAAACCCGTGCGATGCGAGTTCTTCGCGGTTGTAAATATTGCGACCATCGATCACCAGCCGGGTGTTCATGATCTTGGATAGAATGGACCAGTTGGGAAGTCGGAACTCCTTCCACTCCGTCGGCACGATCAACGCGTCCGCTCCGTCGGCGGCATCGTAAATATCGTTAGCATAGTAGATCGAATCGCCCAAGTAATGGCGTGCTTCCTCCATCGCGGCAGGATCGTATGCACGAACGGCAGCTCCTGCACTCAACAAGCTATGTATCAAGGTAAGCGAAGGAGCTTCACGCACATCGTCTGTCTCCGGCTTAAAGGAGAGCCCCCATACCGCTACATTTTTCCCCTTGATCGCGTCATCGAAGTGGCTGTTTAGTTTTTCAAACAGGATCTCTTTTTGTCGGTCGTTCTCCTCCTCCACCGCTTTAATCACCCGCATCTCGTATCCGAAATCCTCGGCCGTCTTGATAAGTGCCCGGATATCCTTGGGGAAGCAGCTGCCCCCGTAACCGCAGCCGGGATAGAGAAAGCTACGCCCGATGCGGGAGTCGCTACCCACCCCGCGCCGCACCATATTCACGTCGGCACCCACCCGTTCACACAAGTTGGCAATATCGTTCATAAAGCTGATGCGGGTCGCCAACATGGCATTGGAAGCGTACTTGGTCATCTCGGACGATAAAATGTCCATGAAAATCACGCGGAAGTTATTAAGTAGGAAGGGACGGTATAGCCGCGTCATCAACTCCTTGGCATGCTCCGTCTCCACCCCCACCACCACCCGGTCGGGGCTCATGAAGTCGTTCACCGCGGCCCCCTCCTTCAGGAACTCCGGGTTTGATGCCACATCAAAAGTCAAGTCGTTCAATCCCCTTTCGTCCAATCGTTTTCTTACCAAATCCCTCACCCTGAACGATGTCCCCACCGGAACGGTACTTTTCGTCACAACAAGCAAAGGAACCATCATGTGGTCGGCAATGGTATTCGCCACCGTCTCCACTTGCGACAGATCGGCCGTACCGTCGTCATCCGAGGGCGTGCCCACCGAGATAAACACCATCTGCATATCGTTCAACACCGAAGGAAGATCCGTTGTGAAATGAAGGCGTCCCGCCTCGTAATTCCGAGTCACCAAGCTTTTTAGTCCTGGCTCATAAATGGGAATACCCCCCTTTTTAAGCCCCTCGATCTTCTCCTGGTCGATATCCACACAAGTCACATCCACCCCCATCTCGGCAAAACAGGCACCTGAAACCAGTCCCACGTACCCTGTACCTACCACTGCTATTTTCATACGATTAAGTTATTGTTCCATGCTTGGCCGCGAACAGCCTATCAATTCCCCCGTGAGTGAATCAAGTCGAGTTTCCTTTTTAAATTATTCACCGGGTAAAGCACCGTTAGTAACCCGATTAAACTCACGATACCGAAGACAATCGCGATATCTGAAAACTTCACGATCACCGGGTACGCGTCAATAATATACGCTCCGGGAATATCGCTGAGTCGAAGCAGTCCAAAATGTTGTTGTATAAGGCAAAGAATTAACCCCATGGTTATTCCGCCCACGATCCCGATAAAGGTAATAAGCCATCCCTCGTAAAGGAACACCCGGGCTATCAATTCATTGGACGCTCCCATGTAGCGGAGGCTTCGGATATCTTCCTCCTTTTCAACGATCAGCATTGAAAGGGAGCCCACCACGTTAAACACCGCGATTAGCAGGATAAAAGCCAGGATAAGAAACGTCACCCATTTCTCGACCTGTAGCATGCGATACGACTCCCGTTGCTGCTCGAACCGGTCTTCCACTAGAAAACGATCGCCTAGAATGGATTGCACTTGACGTTTAACCCTGCTCACCGATGCAGCCGGCATGAGTTGAATATCGAGCGAGGTCACCTCATCGCTATAATGAAACAGTTCGCGCGCCAAGGCGATGGGCACCAAGGCCATCTGCTCGTCGTACCGCGGCGAGTTAAGGCTGAACACCCCACCAATTTGCACGTACCCTCGATTAAAGGCGGCCGCGGGGTTAGCAAGATTTACACGCTCGTTCCGCTTGGGAGCAAAAATTTCGATCGCGTTAATAAACCCGGGACGCGCACCAAGCGTAACCGCCAGACCGGCACCCAAGGTAGTGTAATCCACCACGTCTTCGCGTAACTTGAACGATCCATCCAGCACCAGCTTTTCCATATCAGCCATCAACCGGAACTCTTCCGAGACCCCTTTCATGAGCACCGGTACTTGACTGCCGTCGAACATAAAGAGGGCATTTTCCTCGAGTGATTCGGAAATCATCTGTATCCCATCCACCTGCAGTGACTGCTTAAATTCGGGAGTATCCCACTCGAACACTTTTCCCTCTTTCACGGTAATTTTCAAGTCCGGGTCGAACGCGTTAAACATCCCCTCCACGATTCCCCCGAACCCGTTGAAAACTGATAGCACGCACACCATCGCCATGGTCGCGATCGCGATACCGCACACCGAAATCATTGAAATCACGTTGATGGCATTGTGTGATTTCTTTGAAAAAAGATACCTGCGAGCTATAAAAAAAGAGAACCGGTTAGGCATGATCGGTGGGTTATTATTGATCCTTTAACAGCAGGTCGATATTGTCGATATAGTCCAACGAATCATCCACGTGGAACCTTAACTCGGGAATTACACGTAGCTGATTCCTCATCCGTTTGCCCAGATTGTATCGTAACGTTTTCACGTTGTCGTTGATATTATTCACCAACTCCCCCGCTTTTTCCGATGGGAACACGCTCAGGTACGCGTGCGCGATTCCCAAGTCGGGCGTTACTCGCACCGCGCTCACGGATATCAGTACTCCCTGCATCTTTTTTGCCTCTAGCAGGAACATCTCGCCCAGCTCTTTCTGTATCAGCCGGTTAATCTTTTGTTGCCTGTTTGATTCCATTACTCTATTTTTTTCGTATCAAGGTTATCCCGTCACGCATGGGCAGAATCACCTTTTCCACCCTGTTGTCCGATGCCACCTTGTTGTTAAAGTCCTGCACGGCTTGAGTAGCCACGTCGCTTTTTTTCGCCTTTTTCGTCACCTTTTCGTACCATAACGTGTTGTCGACCATCAGCACACCTCCACGTCGCAGTTTAGGCAGTATCTGCTCGTAATGATTCCAGTAATCCTCCTTGTCCGCGTCCAGAAAGGCGAGATCGAAACTCTCATTCGGAAAGGTGGGAATGATAGAAACCGCGTTCCCGATATGGAGGTGAATCTTGTGCCCATGTTCCGATTCGTTGAAATAGACGCGTAGGAGATCCTTCAGCTCGTCGTTCACCTCGATGGTATGCACCTCGCCCGAGTTCACTACTCCCTCCGCGAAACACAAGGCCGAGTAGCCGGTGAATGTACCCACTTCCAGCACCCTTTTTGCCTCGATCATTTTGGCAATCATCGCGAGGAAACGTCCCTGCAAGTGCCCCGAGATCATGTTGGCATACAATCGTTTCGCGTGCGTCTCCCGGTTGATCTTTTTTAAAAGATCAGGTTCAGGGTCGATATGATCAAGGATATATTCTTCTAAAGCGTTCATACGTTAAACATCGTAAGCCCGCTATCCATCACGTGGTATAATCGGGCAAGTTATACGTTTCTTTTGCCTCGAGCACCCGCCACGCGTCCACGACCTCCAAGTAGGTAGTCCCGCCGGTTTCTCCAAAGCTGCCGCCCAGGTACGCCACCCGATCCTGTCGTTTAATCAGTTTGCTATCAATTAAACGACGTATCGCTTCGGTAAAGTAGGCCCTGCGGCTCTCTTTGGTATTACCGTCGCCTTTCCCCTCTTGAAACTCAGCCCATATCCCGTAGGAGAGAGCCAATTCACGCGCCAGTTTTTTGGATGTACAGATCGCGTATATGGGGCTTCTTCCCCTGAAGGCGGCAAGTACACGCGCCGTCCGTCCGGTATGGCTATCTGTGACGATCGCTTTCACGTTTAACCGTTGCGACGATTTTACCGCTTGCTTCGCTAGAAACTCGGTCACTTCTCGATCGTCGTCCGCGTAAGGCACCCGAATATCGTTCTCTGCCAACTTTGTCCTTTCAGCCTCGTACGCCGTCTTGGCCATGGTACGCACTGATTCAACCGGATACTTCCCGTACGCGGTCTCCCCGCTCAACATCACGGCATCGGTACGGTAGTAGATGGCATTCGCGATATCGGTAATCTCGGCACGAGTAGGCCTGGGATATTGAATCATGGAGTGTAGCATCTGGGTGGCCACGATCACCGGTTTCTTGTGAAAGATGGCTTGGCGGATAAGCACGCGCTGGATGCCCGGTATCTTCTCTTGTGCTACCTCGATTCCCAGGTCGCCCCGGGCAATCATGATCCCGTAGGCCGCTTCGAGTATCTCGTCGGCATTATCTACTCCCTCTTGATTTTCGATTTTGGCAATAATTTTGATCGAACTATTCAATTGGTCTAGAATTTCCTGCACCGCGATCACATCTTCTTTGCTGCGAACGAAGGAGTGTGCCACGAAATCGAGATCGTTTTTCACCGCCAAGGCAATAAATTGCTTATCTCGTTCGGTGATGGCTGGCAAGTTAATCCGCACACCGGGGATATTCACGCTCTTTCGGCTGCCGATGAAGCCTTCGTTGGTCACCAAGCAGATAAGGTGATCGCCATGAATCTCCTCCACCGTGAGGTCGATTTCGCCATCGTCGATCAAAATATCGTCGCCTTCCTGCATCGCCTCCGTGATATTGGGGTAAGATATGTAAAGCGTTTCTCGGGTGGATACACCGGTAGGGTCACCCACGATTTTAATCCGTTCGCCCGTTTTTAGTTCGATGGGCGTTTCTGCGACCGTGGTACGAATCTCCGGTCCTTTCGTGTCGACTAAGATCGCGATTTCGTCAGATACTTCTCGCACGTTACGGATAATCTTGAGAAACCCCTCTTCATTGAGGTGGGCCGAGTTGAGCCTTACCACGTTCAACCCCGCCTCAAAAAGCTCCTGTAGGAACGGCACGTCGCACCGTTTATCGGAGATAGTGGCAATAATTTTTGTATGTTTATGCATATAATTTCGTTGATTTCAATATTTCTCACGTTGTTCTAACGTTTTCTTTTGCCTTTTTGTTTGTCAACAAAAGAGCCTCTAATGCTAGGCGGTAGGAATCGAGTCCGAAGCCCGCGACAACACCCACGCATACCGCCGCGATCATAGAATGGTGGCGAAAATCTTCTCGCGCGTGCACGTTGGAGATATGCACCTCTACCACGAGGGCAGGAACCGCTTTAATCGCGTCGCGAATGGCAACCGAGGTATGGGTATATCCCCCCGCGTTCAGAATAATGCCGTCGGCACCATACCCTGCCTCCTGTATTTTGTTAATGAGCTCACCTTCAACATTCGATTGAAAATAATTGATTTCCACACCGGGATAATTTTCTTTCAGCCGGTTCAGGTAATCGTCAAACGCCGTCTCGCCGTAAATACCCGGTTCTCGCGCTCCCAGTAAATTTAAATTGGGCCCGTTGATGATCTCTATTTTCATATCCGTTTTTCTTCGCTTTACAAGGGGCAAAGGTACATAAATTATTTCGAGTTTTGGTAGATATAATCGGGGGCATCACGTAAGTGACACCCCCGGGTAAATAGAATTCATTTTTTTATCGCTATTGCTTCTCCTCGAGTGCTTCTGCTTCAGTTCCCGTTTCTGGTAGGGCAAAGGAAGCATCCACCATACGCAGGTAAGAACGATAGCGCCATTCGGCAGCGTCTTGCGCGGCTTTGAAGAGTTCGTCTGCCTCATGCGGAAACGACTTCATTAGCTGCGTGTAGCGCACCTCTCCCATCAGGAAGTCCCTGAACTTGCTCCAATCGGGTTCTTTACTGTCGAGTTGAAACGGGTTTTGTCCCTCTTCTTCCAGCCTCGGGTCGTATCGCCAGAGGTGCCAGTAACCGCTTTCCACGGCCAATTTTTGCTCGGTTTGGGCTTGTCCCATTCCTCTTCTCAGCCCGTGGCTAATACAAGGCGAGTAAGCGATCACTATCGAGGGGCCGTTATAGGATTCGGCTTCCCTGATTGCTTTCAGCGTTTGGGGTTGACTTGCTCCCATGGCCACTTGTGCCACGTAAACATACCCATAGGTGGTAGCAATCATGCCGAGGTCTTTCTTGCGCACCCGCTTTCCGGCAGCAGCAAATTTGGCTACCGCGGCAATGGGGGTCGACTTAGACGATTGCCCCCCCGTGTTGGAGTA
>JAAYTC010000234.1 GCA_012518155.1 Bacteroidales bacterium
AAACGTGTGCTTTAAGTGATTTATTAGGTGTCACTCCTCGTATGTTAAGAGCACCTCTCGACACATCTGGATCGTGTATACCGCAAATATCTACAAAAGGATCGAAATAATAAAAAAAACAGGCCGTAAAACCTGTTTTTTTAAACAAAAGAAATTTAATTTATCTGGATTTAACTTAATCCGTCGACCACTCCGTTTACGATATCAATCCGTTTAGCCTGTGGGTCGGCAGGTAACCCGGGCATACGCATCATCTCTCCCGCGATGGCCACGATAAACTCGGATCCTTGATTGATCACCAGATCGTTGATCTTAAACCGGAAATCCTTCGCCACCCCGTACCATTTGGGATCCGCGGAGAAAGAGTATTGTGTTTTAGCAATGCATACCGGCATCTTTTCGAGCGGTGTCCCTTCAATATGTTTTAGCTTCTTAAGGGCTTTCTCTCCCAACACCACGTCGCACGCACCGTAAATTTTCGTGGCTATTTTGGTGAGCTTGGTCTCGATATCGTCTTCGTCGTTATAGGTAAACTTCAGCTCTCCCGATGGGTTGTTCTCGATGGCCTCCACCACCGCCTTGGCCAGTTCCACTGCCCCTTCTCCCCCCTCGGTAAATGCCTCGTTCACGGCAAACGATACGCCTCGCTCTTCGCAGTAGGAACGAATTGCCTGAATCTCGGATGGGGTATCGTAGGCGTATTTATTGAATGCCACCACTACGGATTGGCCAAATCCAGCCAGATTGTCGAGGTGCTTGCCCAGATTCGCGAGTCCTTTTTTCAGTCCATTGATATCGGGTGCTTTGATATCTTTTTCGGGAGTGCCGCCGTGCATCTTGAGGCCTTGGGCTGTGGCCACGATCACCGTCAACTTGGGACGCAGACCGCTTTTGCGGCACTTGATATTAAAGAACTTCTCCGCGCCTAAATCCGCCCCGAACCCCGCTTCGGTAATCACGTAATCACCATAAGACATCGCCATCTTGGTGGCCAGCACCGAGTTGCACCCGTGCGCGATATTGGCAAACGGGCCGCCGTGCAAAAACGCGGGCGTATTCTCCGTGGTTTGAACCAGGTTGGGGTGAATCGCGTCCTTCATCAACACGGTGATGGCTCCCCCTACCCCCAAGTCCTTTACCGTGAAGGGATCGCCGCTGATGCGATATCCTAAGAGGATATTATCGATCCGTCGACGGAGGTCGTTCTCGTCCGTAGACAAGCAGAGGATGGCCATCAGTTCAGAAGCGGCCGTGATGTCGAATCCCGCTTCCAAGGGTACACCGTTACCCGGGCCCAATCCCGTAATAATGGAGCGCAGGCTGCGGTCGTTCACATCCAGCACCCGCTTCCAAAGGACCTCTTTAATGGCATCCTTCGTGCCTTGTACCCGAAATATATAATTATCAAGCAGTGCCGAAATAGTATTGTGAGCCGTGGTTATGGCATGAAAGTCACCGGTAAAATGGAGGTTGATATTCTCCATCGGTAGGACTTGCGCGTATCCTCCCCCGGCTGCTCCCCCTTTCATTCCAAAGACAGGCCCAAGGGAAGGTTCCCGAAGGGCTACGATGGCATTTTTCCCGATTTTATTCAGGCCCAAGGTCAACCCGATGGAGACGGTAGTCTTTCCAATTCCTGCTTTGGTAGCGGTAATAGCGGTCACCAAGACAAGGTTGCTCCGGTCTACCTTTTCTTGATGGATCAGGCCCACCGGTATCTTGGCCATATGTCTACCAAAACCGATCACCTCTTCCCGGTCGATCCCGATGCTTTCTGCCACATCTTTGATTTTCATTAACGGTGTTTCTCTTG
>JAAYTC010000235.1 GCA_012518155.1 Bacteroidales bacterium
CCGTGCCTCAAGGTACGAAAAGGATCGACGAGGACTTTACGGTATTTACTCATTCTCGAAAGCGATTAGGGTAAAGCGATTGTTCAACGCGAAGATACAACAATAACGTGCTGCAAAAAACCGATGCTTCACTTGCAGGCATCGGTTTTTTTGTAATAAAATTTAAGTGTCCCATCTTTTTAATGGTGATGGTGTCCACCGCTTTCCAAGAGATCGTGCACCGCTTCTACAGCGTGCGTGTAATCCACGTAGGCCTCCACGTAGGCACGCCCTTCTTCCACTGAACGGTCCTTCACTTTATACAGTGCAGCCGTCTTATCATACTTCTCGGTTAGCTGGCCATTCACATGCTTGTTCAGTGCTATCAGCAAACTGTTGAAGTCGCCGTTCTCCAGTGCCTTATCGCTCATCACGGTGATGTGCGCGGTGGTCCCGGCGGGTTTTAACCCGGTGAAGGTGGCTCCCTCCATCTCGCGGTGAAGGCGGACAAACGTTTCGTAAAAATGGGTCTTCACGATTTCATAGATCTCGGCATCGCCATCTTTCAGGCTATAGGTCTTATGGAACAGCGGCACCACGGTGGTCTCATCTTCCGCTCGGATCCACTTTTTGATCAGTTCCACGTTATTCGTCTCCAATGCTTTGGCCGCGTCGATGAGCGCGGGGCCGTCGAATGAATCGCAATGTGCCGAGGCGGGTTGAATGCTCACCATCGAAAAGAGAGCGATTAACGATAAAACAAACAGCGTCTTTGCTGACTTCGTTGATAACAGGGATTTCTTTGTCTTCATACTTTATTGTTTTTAGTTGTTAGTTGTTCGTTATTCCTATAATTGTATGGCAAAGATACCCGTCGGTCGCCGCGAATAATGTCACCCAAGCGACACCCTCTCCGTTTTGCGATTTTTTAACACGAAAAGGCTTTAAGAGGCAGAACCACATGTGGACGTTCGCAATCTAAAACGCTCCCCTTTCTTGAAATTTCAATAAAACACATATCTCAACTCATCATATTTTTGTATGTTTGTGGAACGTACTGGAAAGTCAATCATTTAAAAATCAATCGAAATGAAAAAGAAAATTTTATTATCCACGCTAATCGCCTTTTTATTCTTGGCAGCGTGCACAGGAACCTCGGAGCAACCTCAAACCGCGGAAGCAACGACAGAAGAAGTGGTTCAAGTAGAATTCAAGGATTTTGGACCGGAACCGTTCGTTTTTAATATCGAAGAGTACACCACCCAGAACGAGACCTACCGAACAGCTATTTGGACGGGAGAGTACATGCAGATGACCGTGATGAGCATCCCCGCGGGCGAAGATATTGGCTTGGAGATGCACCCCGACATCGACCAGTTCCTACGTGTGGAAGCGGGTACAGGAATCATGCGGATGGGGGATACGGAGGAAAACCTCGATTTTGAAGCGCGTGTGGAGCACGATTTCGCCGTCTTTATCCCCGCGGGAAAATGGCATAACTTGGTAAACGACTCCGATGAGCCCCTGAAGGTATACTCGATTTATGCCCCGGCGGAACACCCTCATGGCACAGTGCACCAGACGCAAGAAGAAGGTATTGCGGCTCATGAAGCCGAGCACGGTCATTAACGAAATCTTATGGAACAACAGATTGAAACACCGAAATACACGCTCCAGGGTCACTCGCACGACCACCTTTATCGCCTTTTGGAGAAGCTGGATCTCCCGATGGAGAACGTCGCCCTGGAGCATCATCACGCCCACTCCCACGATCAGGAGCTCTCGTATTGCCCCCTCTTCCGGGGGATGAGCCAGAAGGAACACGACGATTTTCTGGACAGGAACGTGCGGGAGGTACTCACTTTCGAGAAAGGGGAGACGGTGGTCCGTCAAGGCGATCCGATCCATTTCGTGATGCTATTAATACAGGGAAGCGTTCGCTCGGAAATGATTACCATGGAAGGGAACGTGCTGGATATCGATATCATGGAGCCGGTGATCCCGCTCGCTCCCTCGTTTATCTACGGGGCAAAAAACAACTACCCCGTGGACGTGATCGCGTTGGAAACAACCATCTTCCTGAAAATATCGAAGGAGGCGTGGCTGGACGAGATGGCAAACAACAAGCAGCTGTTGACGAATTTTTTGACGATGAATGCCGACTTGACGCATTTCCTCACGAGCAAGTTGCAGATGATTTCGCTGAAAAGCTTACGAAAGAAACTGGCAACCTACTTTCTTGAAAACACCACCGTGGAGGATGGTTCGTTCATGCTGAAGCGTTCGCGCACCCAACTCGCGGAATACTTCGGGGTGCAACGCCAATCGCTGGCCCGCTCGCTGAAAGAGATGGAGGAGGACGGGATCATCGAACTGAAAGGGCGCACGGTAAACGTTATCGACCGAAATAAACTAATCAGGGAGTAGGCATAATCATGGAAAAACGGATGGAACAGACAGGAAGCAAAGCACCCGTTGCGCTCTATTTCCTCGGACTAACAATGGCGATTATCGCGCTGCTTGTGAGCAACAACCACTTAGTACTGAAAAACATACTATTCTCAGTTGCCATTATCGCGGCAGGCTATCATGTTGTGATTATTGAAGGTATTGGCGAAACCATTGAGAACAGCAAGTTAAAAAAAAGATTCACTCCCAACTCCCATCTATTAATGGGATTGGCTGCGATAGGTGCTTTCATCATCGGCAACTTTTGGGAAGGTACCCTATTGATTCTCATATTTTCCGGGGCTCAATTTCTGGAGCACTTCGCGGAAGGAAGGAGCAAAAGGGAAATCACCAAGTTGCTAAAGATGACGCCAACCACCGCTCGGTTAATCGGTGCGGATGGAAACACCCGAATAGTGGAAGTGAGCGGCTTAAAGATGGGCGATCGGCTTCAGGTGTTGAATGGTGATCAAGTACCTATTGACGGGGTAATTCTTTCGGGTACAACCTCCATAGATGAATCTTCGATTACCGGAGAGAGTATACCACGTGAGAAATCGGCCGGTGATCCGGTATTCGGGAGTACGATGAATGGCAATCGCTCATTTACCATGGAGGTGACAAAAGAATACAAAGACACGCTGTTTTCCAAGATCGTGCAACTGGTGAACCAAAACCAAAACAACCAAACGAAAGCGGCCGGTATTATTCAGCGTGTTGAACCCTGGTATGTCAACATTGTCCTGACCACCATCCCCTTGCTCGTCATTGCTGCTCCCTTCCTGTTCAACTGGACTTGGGCGCAAAGCATCTACCGGGGATTGGTGTTGTTGGTGGCTGCTTCTCCTTGCGCCATTGCCGCCGCCACTGTATCGGCCACATTATCGGCCACATCCAACCTTGCCAAGAATGGGGTGCTTTCGAAAGGGAGCAACTACCTGTCGCAACTGGCAAGCATCAAAGCCATCGCGTTCGATAAGACG
Organism: Bacteroidales bacterium; assembly: GCA_012518155.1. GTDB lineage: Bacteria > Bacteroidota > Bacteroidia > Bacteroidales > Dysgonomonadaceae > Proteiniphilum. The sequence continues at coordinate 3,411 of JAAYTC010000235.1, forward strand.
GGAACGCTTACGGAAGGAAAACCGCGGGTAACCGGCTACTACTTTGCGGAATCGGTAAACAGGGAGCATTTAATTGATGTAATTGTAGCCCTTGAAAGAGAATCGAACCACCCGCTGGCAAACGCCATTCTGGCCAAATTTGACGCGAAAGAAAGGCTGAACATCATTGTAAGTAACGATATTGGAAAAGGGCTCTCGGGCCATTTTAATGAAACAAGCTACCGCATTGGCAAACCCGCTTCCTTTGAAAATGTACCCGACGAGTTTACCCGACTAAATCAAGAATGGGCCTCAAAAGGGAACACGGTTGTTTATGTAGCGGAAGAGGAGAAAGTGGTAGGCCTTATCGGCTTGATGGATACACCAAGGGATGATGCCAGGGCAACCGTCGAGTACTTCAAGAAACTTGGTATTCACACCACCTTAATCACCGGCGATTCCGAAACAACCGGTAATTCCGTAGCGAGTGCGTTGGGAATAGACGAAGCCATCACGAATGTTATGCCTCACGACAAATCAACCATAATAGACCATCAGAAACATACATACGGGATCACCGCTATGGTGGGCGACGGTGTGAACGATGCTCCCGCGCTTGTTAACGCGGACGTGGGCATTGCCATGGGCGACGGCACCGACGTCGCGGTGGAGGTGTCTGACCTGGCGTTGGTGCATAACAACATCTCTAAATTGACGTATGCCCATCGGGTTTCCACTAAAATGAACCGCGTGATCTGGCAGAACTTGTTTTTTTCATTGGCCGTTATTATTTTCTTGGTTATTGTTAGTTTTATGGGGTTGACCGATATAACCATTAGCGTTGTGGTGCATGAAGGGAGCACGTTGGTTGTCATTCTCAACGGGCTGAGGTTATTGCGTTAATCCCACTTCACAAACCGACAATCAAGACCTCCTCGTAAAAAAACACGTCCAACTAAATACTATAACCAAAAACATGTACTTTTACGCGTTCAATCACCGCAAAATATATGATACGCGCGAGGGCAATTGCAAAGTACTTGGGTTACATCTTACTATTTAACGCGCTATTTCTCTTTATCTCGGCGGCCATCTCGTTCGCCGGAAAAGAAGGATCGTTCAACGCGCTGCTGACGAGTGCCGCTTTGACCGCTGTCGTGGGATCCATTCCTTTATTTCTCATTGGTAAAATTGGAGAGATCAAGTTCCACGAGGGGTTGAGCATCAGCATCCTTGGATGGGTACTCACCTGCGTAGCCGGCATGATACCGTATTATCTTTGGGGAGGTGAATTCACGTTAGCCAACGCCCTCTTCGAAAGTGTTTCGGGGTACACGACTACCGGATCGAGCATCTTAAGCAACGTGGAGGCATTGCCTAAGGGGATGCTCTTCTGGCGTTCGTCTACTTCGTTGATAGGGGGACTTGGTATTATCTTGTTCGTGTTGCTGGTACTCCCCGAAAAGAGGGGATCGATGTCCAGTTTTTATCGCGTAGAGGTGTCGGAGCTATCCCGCATGAATTTTGTTATAAAAGGAAAACGAATAACCCGAAGGATCGCGACGGTTTACTTCATCCTGATTGCCGCTCACACGATCTTACTCTACCTGTTCGGCATGAGTTTTTTTGATGCTGTCTGCCACTCGTTCAGCACCATCGCTACCTCGGGATTCTCGACCAAGAATTTAAGCATCGCCCATTATAATAGCATGGCTATTGAGCTCGTGATTCTTTTTTTCATGTTGATCAGCAGCATGCACTTCGGGTTAATCTACGCGACCATGACCTTGAAAAAAAACCATCTCTTTGCTTCCCGTCCCACCCGGATGTACGTGTGTGTCATGGCAATCGGAATCCTCTTTATCGCTTTTCAACTTGCGCACGAGAATCTCTACGAGTGGGGAGAGTCATTCAGGCACGCCGCGTTTCAAGTGGTTTCTCTCGCGAGCACCACCGGATATGCCACGGTGGATACCGCCGGCTGGCCCCTCTTCTCCATTATACTGCTCCTCTATTTTTCGATCCAGTGTGGAATGATTGGATCCACGGCAGGAGGGATAAAGTTCGACCGGGTTTACCTTTTCTTCGTGTCGCTACGCAACCAACTCCGGCTCATTCTCCATCCCAATGGAGTGTATGCCGTGAAAATGAATGGAAAGACCGTCGATCACGCCATTGAGCTGCAGGTGATGGTCTTTATTATCCTATACCTTCTTACCTTGTCGGTTACAGCACTTTTGCTCACCGGGATGGGAATGGACGGAATGACCTCCTTTTCTGCATCCATCGCCACCATCGGAAACGTGGGCCCAGGCTTTGGAAGCGTGAGTTCGCTGGGCAACTTCGGCCATTTACCGGATGCAGCCAAGTACATTCTCTCGGCAAACATGCTACTCGGGCGATTGGAAATCATGAACGTGTTTGCCCTCATCGGATTACTTTTAAGGAAAAGATGACGTTACAGATTCTTTCGCCTTGTCACTTCTTTTTCAGCACGTTCACACCAAGGATGCCGATAAGCACCATCATGCCGCCGATGATATGATAGCCGTGCAGGGTTTCGCCTAAAATCAAAATACCCGCGAAGACGGTGATCACGGGGCTCAGGTTGTTGAAGATCGATACACGGGAAGCGGGGATTACCGTGAGCGCGGTGTTGGTGAGGAACGACGTGAGGAACGAAGAGAGGACGCCCAGGTAGAGGATGGACCATAGGAATTCGCTGTGTTGAAACGGGACAAAGAACTGCGGTAGCGTGCCCGAGCCGGCATGGCGTGCAACGGCAATCACGTTAAATACCACGCACGCGACGAAGGTCATGAAAAAAGTAATGTCCATGGCGTTGAAGTGCCGCGTGGCCTTCCGTGCGAGAACAAAGTAGATCGACATGGAGAGTACCGAGAGCAATATAAAGAGGTCGCCCTTCAACGTCTCACTGCTGATGGTTCCCACCCCGTTCATGTACATGATGTAAACCACACCTCCTACCGAAAGAAGGACAGAGAGAAGTTGCCACACCGTGTTTTTTTCTTTCAAAAACAGGAAGGCTAATATCAACGTGAAGATGGGAGCCGTGGCCGATATGATTCCCGCCTCGGAAGCGGTGGTGAATTGAAGGCCGATGGTCTGCAGTGAGAACAACAGGATGGGGTAAAAAAGAATAATAGAGTTATTTCACCTGTAACAATTATGCCATGAACCATGCATCGCCGGCATTCCAAGGGTAAAGGTACAAAAATGGTGATAATTTACAATAGGGCTCTTTTTGTTACTTTTTAATTGCTTTTTTTCGTACTTTTGCACTACGTGCATTTCATTTTGAAATCGCATCCTGATCACGATTGGAAAACCAGGCGATAAGCCGCATAACCAAGACAAGTTTCGTGTGGGCAGAACGGGAAATGGTCAAACGGGGAAATAGTCTAAATTAAATATAAATGAATTTACTTGATAGCATGATCACGCGAGCTAAAGCAAACAAGCAACGCGTGGTGCTGCCCGAGGGCAGCGAAGAGCGGACGTTACAAGCGGCCGATCGGTTGGTACGTGAAGAAGTAGCCGATATTATCCTTTTAGGAGACCCAGTTAAGATCAAGAAGCGGATCAATGAATTAAAACTCTCTCATGCCGGAAAAGCACGGATTATCGATCCTAAATCACACGATAAAAAAGAAGCATACACTCACCTGCTCGTGCAGTTACGCGAGAAGAAAGGAATGACGTTTGATGAGGCGGCTCGTTTAGTAGAGAATCCACTTTACTTGGCCTGCCTGATGATCAAAAATGGAGACGCCGACGGTGAGGTGGCAGGAGCAGAAAACACCACGGGCAACGTGTTAAGGCCGGCACTGCAAATCATCCGAACCACGCCGGGAGTGAAAGTGGTGTCAGGCGCGTTTATCATGCTCACCCAAACCCCACGGTATGGGGAGAAAGGCACGTTACTTTTTGCTGATTGCGCGGTGATGCCGAACCCCACGGCGGAAGAGATGGCTTCGATTGCCATCGCGTCGGCACGGACGATGAAGAGCCTCGTGGGTGTAGAGCCCCGGGTGGCGATGTTGAGCTTCTCCACCAAGGGAAGCGCGGAGCACGAGATGATCGACAAAGTACGAGAAGCAACTCGCGTGGCCAAGGAGCTGGAACCGGATCTTCTAATCGACGGTGAACTACAAGCCGACGCCGCGTTGGTCGCGTCCGTGGGCGAAAGCAAAGCCCCCGGAAGTTCCATCGCCGGTAAGGCAAACGTTCTGGTTTTCCCCACGTTGGAGGCAGGGAACATCGCGTACAAGCTGGTGCAGCGGCTGGGGAATGCCGAAGCCATCGGGCCGGTACTGCAAGGCATAGCCTCGCCGGTGAACGACTTGTCACGAGGCTGTTCGGTAGAAGATATTTACAACATGGTAGCTATCACGGCAAACCAAGCCATCGGATTAAAATAAAACAAGAAATAATATATGCAGGAAATGATCGTTGAACCTATTGAGAAGTATGGACTTACAATCTCCAATAGCAAAAAGAAACCTCTTTTTTCGAAGATCGGTGTCGTAGGGGCCGGAAAAGAGGGGCGCACCATTATCAACATGGCAGCAACAGCCGGTATGGAAGTGGTGTTTCTGGATGAATCGCAAGAACGGAATAACTTCGTGATGCGAGAATTGAATAAAGTGATGCAGCAAAAAATCAGCAGCTGGGGCCTCACCTCTGCCGAAAAGAAAATCATCATGAACCGCATCACCCCCACCCTCGTGTACGAAGATTTTGCCGGTTGTGACATGGTAATCGAGTGTACTCGCTACTCTGAAAGTGGGCGACGAAGTACTCCCCTGAGAAAAAATATATTCAAGAAACTGGAAGAAGTGCTTGACACGGACGCCATTATCGCGACCAACGGGTCAACCGTGATAATTAGCGAGTTGGCAGCCGAGTTAGAGCATAAGGATCGATGCGTGAGCCTCTATTTCCCGGTTTCGCACCCCGATGCTCGCATCTTGGAAATCTCGAGTGGCATGTACACCTCGGAGGAGGTTTACCACAAGATGGAGATTTTCGCGAAGCTAATCAAGTATAAGCCTCACCGCATCAACGAGAGTAATGGGAACGTGACGTTACGCATGTTGGTAACCATGCTAAACGAAGCGTGCCAGATGCTCCTTGAACGAGTAAGCTCCATGGAAAGTATTGAAGAGACCTTCACCATTATTTATGGGCAGCGGTTCGGGATCTTCCGCCTGGCAGACATCGTGGGCATTGAACGATTAGTGACGCTGATGGAGGCAATGTTTAACGATTTTGGAGAGAAACACTACAAGCCGAACCCTCTTTTATGGAAACTATACCGGTCCAACCAGTTAGGAGTGCGCACAGGCAAGGGATTCTACGTCTACGACGAAAATGGTGAACCGGTTTCAACCAACAAAACAATGTTTAATTAAGAGGAAATCTCGCTTCGAAAAAATAAAGTTAGAAATGAAAATTCTGGTATTAAACTGCGGCAGTTCATCCATCAAATACAAGCTCTTTGAAATGGAAAGCAAGGAGGTGGTGGCGCAAGGGGGCATTGAAAAAATTGGCATGAAGGGCTCCTTTCTTAAACTGACGCTGCCCGATGATCAACAAGTAATGTTGGAAGGTGAGATTTTAGAGCACCGTGCCGGCATTGAATATATCTTGGGCGTGTTGCTCAGCGAAAAATACGGGTGCATCAAATCACTCGACGAAATCGACGCGGTGGGACACCGTGTAGTGCATGGAGGTGAACGCTTTAACACGAGCGTACTGATCACGGAGGAGGTGATCGAAATTCTTAACGCGTCCATCGAACTGGCTCCCCTCCATAACCCACCCAACCTGAAAGGGATTTATGCTATTCAGGAACTGATGCCCGACACCCCCCAAGTGAGCGTGTTCGACACCGCTTTCCACCAAACGATGCCCGATTACGCGTACATGTATGGCATCCCCTACTCACTGTACGAGAAATATGGTATCCGCCGATATGGATTTCATGGCACCAGTCACCGCTACGTGTCCAAAAGGGCCTGTGAATTTTTAGGCGTGCCCTACGAGGAACAACGTATCATTACCGCCCACATTGGTAACGGAGGCTCTGTGACCGCCATAAAAAACGGAAAATCGATCGACACCAGCATGGGAATGACTCCCGTGGAGGGACTTATCATGGGTACGCGCTCGGGCGATGTGGATCCCGGGGTAATCTCCTACATCATGGAGAAGGAACATATGGGTACCAGCGGCATATCCACCCTCTTGAATAAGTTCTCGGGCGTGTTGGGTATCTCGGGGATATCGTCGGATATGCGTGAGATCGAAGCAGGTATCAAAAGCGGGAACACACGGGCCCAGTTAGCGATGAACACCTACAATTACCGGATAAAAAAATACGTGGGATCCTACGCCGCCGTGCTGGGGGGAGTAGACATACTGGTATTTACCGGAGGGGTTGGCGAGAATCAAGCAGTCACCCGCAGCGATGTCTGTAAAAACATGGAATTCATGGGCATAGAACTGGATGAGGAATTAAACGCCTCGGTACGCGCGAAGGAAGTCATTATCAGCAAGCCAAGTTCTAAAGTAAAGGTGGTGATCATCCCTACCGATGAAGAGTTGACCATCGCGAAAGACACGGTTGAAATCCTGAGGAAAAATTAAAAGACCGCACGTAAAATTTCTTTACAGATCAAGCCTACCATCTAAAAGTGAAGATACTAAGGCCAACCGATTCACTTGAAACCGAATGACCCCAGTGTTCTTGATCGAGAGCTTTTCAGCCTCGGAATTAAAAATAGACGAAAGCCCTTTGAAGTAAAATTCGCGGGGCTTTCGTCGTCTAAAAAGCAGAGTGTGTATACTTATATGAAAAAGCCGATCTCTATCGCGAACATACGGCGGATAGAAGCAAATAGTTAGGATTTTTCTGTCAAATATTTGTATATATCATGCATTAACAGTTGCTCTCATTTGTATCATGATTGCATGGTGCCGCATCAACAATCTAACCAACAGCGCACAACGAACACAATTAACAAAGCGTTTTCTGTTTCACCGAGGCATTCGTCGGTATTGCGAAGGAGATACTTTTGTAAATCGCTTAAACGTGCGAGAGAAATAGGCGACATCATAAAATCCACACTCCTCCGCGATCTGCCCAATAGGCTTATTCTCAAAGGTCAGTTTTTTCTTGGCGCGTTCAATTTTAAGGCGCATGATAAAACCCGAAGGTGTATGGCCTGAAATGGCATTCAATTTCCGGTTTAGCTGCGAGCTACTAATGGAAAGTCGGTCGGCCAGGGATACCACCGAGAAGTGGGGACTGTGCATCTCGCTGTAAACGATGTCCGTCGCTTTTTGCAAAAACTCCATATTGACATCTTTCTTTGGCGTGGCACTCTCTTTCAACACATAATGCATGTATTTATCCTTAAGCAGTCGACGACTCTCAAGAAGGGCAACCATCTGAACCAATAGCTCACTAGGATCAAACGGCTTTTTGATGTAGGCATCTGCCCCGTGTTGTAATCCTTTCAGTCTATCATCCATCGTGCTTTTTGCCGTGAGCAGTATCACCGGGATATGGTTTAGCAATTCCGATTCGCGTATCTCGCGACTGAATACCAGTCCATCCTTCTTAGGCATCATGATATCCGATACGATGATATCGGGTATCAATTCGTAAGCCAGATCCATTCCCTCCGCTCCATCCCTCGCGGTCACGACATTGAACTCTTTCGGGAAAAACGATTTCAAGTAAAGCAACACATCGTCGTTGTCCTCTATCAATAAAACGGTGGCATTATAGCGAGAGTATTCCCCGTTGCCCGCATTAGCTGGAATCGCCACATCGGAACGCGTGGCTCGCACCGATGAACTAACTTCTGGAACTGCAGCATCTTCAGGCAATTGTTTGTCGTGGATCGTGGGCTGAGCTTTTATATCCTTGCTCCGATGGCGAGGAAGTGATACAGTAAACAGGGAACCCATATTTTCTTGGCTTTCCACTTCAATTTTCCCGTTCATCATTTCCACCATCTGACGGGTATAACTCAACCCGATCCCGCTACCGTTCCTCTTCTCCGTTTTATCTCCTTGGTAGAAGAGATCGAAGATTCGCTCCAATTCATCTTTATCGATTCCCAAGCCATTGTCCATTACTTGAAGAATTGTTTTATTGTCTGTACTTGATAGGCGAACTGAAATTTCACCACCGGGATGGCTAAACTTGATAGCATTGGAAATTAGGTTTTGCAATATATTTTCCATGTAATGAGGAATAAAATCCATCGTAATTGCAGGCTCGTCGCTTGAAAAAGTAAGATTTAATTGTTTATTTTTCGCGTAAAGTTCAAACGATTCTACTACCATACGCGCGTATACCACGATGTTTCCTTTTTGCCAACGTGGATTATCCATCCCGGCATTAATCTTTGACATGCTCAACAAATGATTTACAAGCGACAACAAATGCCGCCCCTGGCGATCGATCGCTCTTAAATAGGAGTGAGTCTCCGCGGGAGTGATCTCTTTTTGTGCTTGTAACTGGTTACTTAACCCGAGGATAACCGTGAGCGGGGTACGAAACTCGTGGGTTACATTTGTGAAGAAATCGGTACGCAACCGGTTCAATCTTCTTAAAACCTTGTTGCTGCTTGTACGCTGCATGTAGGCGTAAAAAAGCGCGATTAATGATAGAATCAGAAGTCCCAACGATACAATAGAAGCATATATAATGGTTTGTTTCTGTCGTGCTTCCATCTCGTTGCGAAGATTAAGGTTGGATACATACTGTTGGTGTTTATCGCGTTCAAAACCGAGTCGTGTTTCGATCACCTTGTTCAGCTTCTTCATGTTTTGTATGGTATCTTCGTACTCTTTGCTAATTTTAAAATCGTCGAGCGCGGCAGCGTAATTGCCTCTTCGTATGTTGTATTCGTGTAACAAGTCGTATACTTGAGAAAGGTGCATGGGCGACTGGATCCCCTCCGCTTCATCTCTTGCCTGGTAGATAAATTGAAGCGATTGAGTATAGTCGCGTTTTAAAAGACGAATACGAGCAAGGGCTAAGGTTGCTTCTAGGCCGTGCCAGGTGTCTGAAATCTCGCTCATCACCTCGTACGCCAGCAAGTATTTCTGCTCTGCTTCATCATACTCCTGTTGCAACTCATGAATTTGACCGAAATAAATATGACACAGCCCAACACCTAATCGTGAGCCGGCGGAAATATTGCATGCCATAGATCGCTCGTAATAAACATAGGCGGAGTCATACTGCTCTCGGCGTTCGTAAATAGCTCCAATATTGGCATAGTTTATCGCCTGTCCAAGCTCACTCCCCAGGGAAATCTCCTCCGCTAATGCCTCACGGAACAAAGACTCAGCCTCCGTAAGATTTCCGAAGGAAAGGTATACGTTCCCCAGTCCGTTGATCGCTATAATCCGGTTCTTACGGCCCTCATCTTTATTTTTCCCCGAAAAAATATCTGCCATATATAAAGCTTGATAATGATATTCGGAAGCCTCTGGAAGAGCACCAATCCGGCGAAAATCAGTAGCGATACTGTTTAAAGCCCGTGTAATCCCAAGAGTATCATTAATCACATACGCGGCCTCCAACCCGATCTGATGATACTCGATCGCTTTGGAGAAATCGGAAGCTACTCGCATTCTTCCCCCCAGTTCGTCACAAAGTACCGATATAGCAACATTATCTTCTTCAACGATACTTTTTGTTAAGAGAGTCTGAAGAGAGTCCGTGGAAATATTACCGTGGTAGATTCGATCGATCCATTCTTGTTTTTCTTTACTTAATAGATGTTTATGGTTTTCATTCGAATGGCAAGATACAAGCAACAAAAAAAGAAGAAAACTCGCGCAAAATAATATCGTGCGACTATAATTGATTAAACCTGTTCTACGCGTTGACTTCATCACCACTAAATCCTCTGCTATGATTTCCTCACAAATTTAATAATTGGGGCACAACTGCAAAACTTTTTTAAAGAAAAAGGGATGACGAATAGTTAATCATTGGTAATTTACGGGAATCAAGGCCAGACAAAGCAAAAAATATCAAAATAAACACGAATTGTTTCACATTCGAGACAAAACTAAAATAGGCAAACGAGAGGGGTATCATGTGTATGAGTGATATCGTGTTTGAAACATCTGACGATGCGAGGTATTGAATCGAAAGAGGCCTGAGATTTCTCCCAAGCCTCTTTAATTTATATTGTTTTAAAACTACTCAGCTACCACTTCAAAAGGTATTTCTACTGAAATCTCTTTGTGTAGTTTAACCACCGCGGTATAATTTCCCACCTCTTTAACCTGATCCTTAATCACGATCAGTTTCCGATCTACTTCGAACCCTTTCTCCTCGAGTCCGTCCGCGATCTGAATATTGGTTACCGATCCGAAAATAGTTCCGGTAGAGCTGGTCTTAGCACCTATAGTTAGCGATACACCCTCCATTTTATCAGCAATGGCTTGTGCATCCTCTCTTATTTGCTTGAGCTTATGGGCACGCTGTTTTTGGTTTTCAGCCAATACTTTTTTGGCTGATTCGTTCGCGATAACTGCTTTTCCTTGAGGAATAAGAAAGTTACGTGCATACCCTTTCTTCACGTTCACGACATCGTCTTTGTACCCTAAATTAAGTACGTCTTCTTTTAAAATTACTTCCATCTTTTCTTCCTCCTCTTATTTCATTAAATCGGTTACGTATGGAAGCAGTGCAATATGACGTGCTCTTTTCACTGCTTGGGCAATACGGCGTTGGAACTTCAGAGATGTACCGGTAATCCTGCGGGGTAATATTTTACCCTGCTCGTTCAGGAATTTTTTCAAGAACTCGGGATCTTTATAATCGATGTACTTGATGCCGTTCTTTTTAAAGCGGCAATATTTCTTCTTTTTCACGTCTACCGAAAGGGGCGTCAAATACCTGATTTCTGTCTGCTTTGCCATCTTTTAATTCTCCTTTTCTTTTAATACTGTTTCCTTTTCAACGGCTTCGGCCTTTTCGCCTCTCTTAGGCTTAGAAGGCTCGTTCTTCTCGGTTCTATCCTGTTTTTTACCGCCTTTACTCCTCCTTTTTTCGGCGTACTCCAAGGCAAACTTGTCTTGTTTCACCGTGAGGAAACGAATTACTCGTTCGTCGCGACGGAAGTTTACTTCCAACGATTCGATGATCGATGGTTCCGCGTTAAACTCCAGGAAAGTGTAGAACCCGGTCGACTTTTTGTTGATCGGGTATGCCAGCTTGCGCAGCCCCCAATCTTCTTCATTCACGATTTGGGCACCCCCTTTCGTAAGGAGTGTTTTGAATTTTTCGACCGCTTCCTTCATCTGAGCATCAGACAAAACGGGAGTTAAAATGAAAACGGTTTCATAATTATTCATACTAACTATATTAATTATTAATGATTTGAACGAAAAAATATTTTCGAGCGGCAAAGATACGATAAAATATCTAATTCTCAAACAGCTAAACTTAAATTCCTTTTTCGGTATGGATTGTTTTCGAGTTATTTGGCCCTTTTCAACTTTTATGGCCCAATTTTGTTACACTAACTAGGAATATACAACATCCGTGATAAAATTCAAAACAACATAGTTTCACAAAATGAAGAAAGTACCCAACCAGGCACTCGTTATTTTCGGGGCGTCAGGCGACCTCACTTACCGTAAGTTAATTCCGGCAGTGTTCGATCTTTACATGAATGGCTCCACTCCTGATGGATATGCAGTACTCGGGGTGAGCCGCTCTTCCTTCACGGATCATGAATTTCGAAAAAAACTGAAGGAGGGCATTCAAGAGTTCGCTCACTACAAAGAGGCAAGCGATGCCGATATAGACCGTTTTCTTTCCAGTGTATTCTACCTGAGTATCGATACGGGTAAGGGAGAAGAGTATGCTCGCGTGAAGGAGAAACTAGATGAGCTAAATAAACAGTTTAATCTAGAACAGAATTATATCTTCTATCTCTCCACACCGCCCGCGTTATATACCACTATTCCAAAATACTTGTACGGGCAAGGGCTTACGCTCCAACAAAAGGGGTTCCGGCGAATTATTATTGAAAAACCCTTCGGACATGATTTGCTGTCGGCCATCAACCTGAATCAACAACTGTTAGAGTTCTTCGAAGAGGAACAGATCTACCGTATTGATCACTACCTCGGCAAAGAAACCGTACAAAACCTGATGGTCACACGGTTCGCCAATGGAATTTATGAACCTCTTTGGAATAGGAATTTTATTCAACACGTTGAAATAACCGCCGCCGAGAGCATCGGCGTGGAAGACCGTGGCGGCTATTACGATGAAGCCGGTGCCCTCCGAGATATGATTCAAAATCACCTGCTCCAAGTACTTTCACTGGTAGCAATGGAGCCTCCCTCAAAAATAACGGCCGAGGATATTCGGTACGAAAAAATGAAAGTGTTCCGTTCACTACGCCCGATGAGCAAAACGGAACTGAAAAAAAACGTGATCCGCGGGCAATATACCGATGCCACTGTCCGGGGTAAACACTACAACGGGTATCGCGAGGAGCCGAATGTAGCACCTCAATCGAGGACGGAAACATACGCCGCGATGAAAATATTTATCGATAACTGGCGATGGCAGGGAGTGCCCTTCTATGTCCGCACAGGGAAGAGGCTGCCTACCCAGGTATCCGAAGTGGTTATCCACTTCAGACCCTCTCCCCAACGACTATTCAAGTCGGCCGACAATTCGGCACATTCCGATAATCAACTCATTCTTCGTATCCAACCCGACGAGGGTATCTTGCTAAAGACCGGCATGAAAGTGCCCGGTAGTGGCTACGAAGTACGATCGGTAAACATGGACTTCCATTACTCGGAACTGAACGATCATTATATTCCAAGTGCTTACGAACGACTGATTCTCGATTGCATGGGAGGAGACAACATGCTTTACATGCAAGGGGAAGCGGCCGAAGAAACGTGGCGCTTCGTGCAACCTATTCTTGATTATTGGGAGAACGACAATGACGCCCCCCTCCACGGGTACCCTTCCGGTTCGTGGGGGCCGGACGTGGCGGACGATTTGATAGAGGGGAAAGAAAACACGTGGCGCTACCCGTGTAAAAACTTGGCAGAGGATGGAGTATACTGCGAGTTGTAACTCAAGAAATTTTTTAATATAATGGATATACGTGTATTTGATAACATGGACGACTTAACCCAATCCTTTACTGATTGGTTAGCAGAGCGACTGACCGAAAAGGAGTATCTGACTATCTCGCTCTCGGGAGGTTCAACGCCGAAGAGGCTGTTCGACCACTGGGCATCATTGCCTCAAGGGGAAATCGACTGGACAAAGATTAAATTCTTCTGGGGCGATGAGCGTTGTGTTCCACCCGAAAATGAGGAGAGCAATTATAAAATGACGAAAGATCATCTCTTTAATTTCGTGTCGGTTCCCGAAAAGAATATATTTCGCATTCAGGGAGAAAACGAAGTGGAAGCCGAAGCTGAAAGGTATGCAACTGTACTTGAACAAGAATTGGAGTCGAAAAACGGGACCCCTGTTTTTGATATCATGATGTTAGGCATGGGCGACGACGGGCATACAGCATCTATCTTTCCTCACGAAATAGCACTGTGGGAGAGTAACCGAAATTGTGTAGCGGCTACTCACCCAGAGAGTGGACAGAAGCGGGTAAGTGTCACTGGAAAAGTGATTAACGCGGCACGCCACGTGGTTTTCTTGGTCACCGGCGAAAATAAAGCCGAAAAGATAGGAGAGATCGTGAGACAACCAAACAAAGCCGAGAAAAAGTACCCCGCCGCGCTCGTGCAGCCCGATTCGGGTAACCTCACTTGGTTTATGGACAACAAAGCGGCCAAATTATTAAAATCGTCGGTATAGCTTTAGCACACGTGGTTAAATTCTTGAACACACGTAAGCGTGAATTACCTCATGGTCCTGATTTTATACTCGCAAGCGACTTTTCCTTTCTCCATATTTGTCAACTTGCTTTTAATCATCCGCTTGCGAAGAGGCGATACCTTATCCACGAACAGGATACCATCTAAATGATCGTGTTCATGCTGGATCACCCGGGCAATGTACCCGGAGTAGACCTCATCATGGGGTTTCAAGTTTTCATCTAGATACTTGACTCGAATTTCCTCTTCCCGGGAAACTTTCTCGTGAATTCCCGGGATACTCAGGCATCCCTCCTCCAAGGCCTCAACGTTGCCATTTCTTTCAACAATGTGGGCGTTGATGAACACTTTCTTAAAGTCTTTAAACTCGGGGTGCTCCTCATTTGCTAATGGCGAGAGGTCGACCACGAATACACGATCGCCTCGCCCTACTTGTGGCGCGGCAATACCTACACCGTCGGCATTGTACATGGTCTCGAACATATTATC
>JAAYTC010000236.1 GCA_012518155.1 Bacteroidales bacterium
ACCAGCTCCTCGGTGAGGAGCGACGTTACCAGCTCCCATGGCCCGTAGTGCACCGGCGGCGTCCGCCAAGCAATCGGGGAGAGCATTGCAATCTTCATATCTATTTTATTTCAACCATTTTATCAATTAATTCATCCACGCTCACGGTGGCAAAGGTGGTCACCACGTCCGCGATGGCATAAGGGAGCACCAGGGTGCGGTCGACCACCATCGCGCCGCAGGTGTAAATCACGTTGGGCACGTAACCCGACTGCTCTTCTTTAGCGGGGGTGAGCAACGGCTCTTTCAGCCGCCTCGTCACCACCCGCGGATCTTCTTTATCCAGGAGCACGGCTCCCAGGGAGTAGGTCCGGACCGGCCCCACGCCGTGTGTCAGCATCAGCCATCCTTCGTCTATTTCAATGGGCGAACCGCAGTTACCTATTTGGATCAACTCCCAGTCGTAGGTCGGCTTCAGCAGGGGTTGGTAATCATACCAGAAGTAGAGATCGTCCGATTTCATGATGTAGAGCGACTCGTTGTCTTGGCGTCCCAACATCATGTAGTGGCCGTCCACCTTGCGGGGGAAGAGGGCCATCCCCTTGTTTTTTACGGCGGGGCCGCTTAGCGTGGAGACCTTGAATTCCTTAAAATCCGTGGTCTCCAACATCTCTGGCATGATCGTCTTCCCGTTATAGGCCGTGAAGGTAGCATAGTAGACCTTGCTGCCGTCGTCCCGGGTGAACTGCACGAAGCGCGCGTCTTCGAGGCCGTTGCTCTGCGATGGGGAAGCGGGGTATATGGCCCGTTCGGTAATGTCGTCGGAAGAGAAGTTGAGCGTGAAGTTCGATAGCACCAGCGTCCGGATGCTGTTCAGTGAAACCTGCAGCTCTTCGCGGTTGGTAAAAGTATTCCCCCGCACGATTTTATGAATGGCCGTCGTGAGGTCTTCAAACGTGAACTCATTCGGCAGCAACTCAAACAAGGGTCGGTTAAGCGACGTGAGTATGCCCAGCTCGTGCGATTTTTTCCGGATTACCTCCCTGTCGTAAAGATGTTCTTTCCGCTCCGGTTCGTGAATCACGGGAGAGTTTTCGGATAGGGTGATGTTAAACTGCGCGTCAATCTCTCCTTCCATGAAGGTGATGGAGGAGATATGCCCTTCACCGATGGCCCGCAAGCTGATGATAAACCGGAGGGCTCCCTCCTTGTCCTGAACAGGATGCGGAACGATAGAGGGATTAAAAAGGGCGGTCGACTCCAGCGCGTATTGCTGGGTGAAGAACGCCCCTATAAACTGTTGATCCTCCTCCGTCATCTCCAAGTTGCTGGGAATGCGGTGCTGCACGTTTTTGAAGTGCTTTCTGAAAATATTTTTCGTCATCTCCAGCGGCACCTCGATACGATCGTAAATATTATCGAGGATGCGGTTTCTCTCTTCCTCCGACTTGGAGAAGATGCGGAACAGTATGTGCTCCACTTGTGATTCACTGCTTGGCACGAAAGGCCGGACGAGTGTTCGCCTTGACGAGGGTAAAATTTTAATGGGTAATCGGTTCATTTGGATCATGCCAGTAACGTATTTTTATCGCGTAAATAGAATGAAATATCCAACAGTGATATTAGCCACGATAGAGTAGACTCTGCCCCTTGGTTAAGGTTTACTCCATCGAGTTGAAGGCCGTCGCGACATCCACCGGTAGCAAAATCGTATACCGGCAGCGAGCAATCGTTTTCACCGGTAAACCAATGAAAGGCTTTGAGGGCATAATCGGCATATCTGCCGTCCTTGGTGAATTTCTCGGCACGGAGGCATGCCTCGATCATGCCGTGGGCTTCGAGCGGTTGCTGGTCGAACCGCGCCTTCCCTTCGGGGGTAAGCCACCCCGCGTTGCCGACGGGCGAGAAGATGTCGTTAATGAATTGCTGGCCGATGAGCCAGTCCAGCAACTTCAATCCCCTTCGTGTCATTTCGTGCTCCTGCAGGAGCATCCCCGCGAAGATCATCGCGTGGGGGATGCGGCTGTTGCCATACGACACTTTCGGTTCAAACCAGGGCCACTCGTTCTCGATCGTATCGTCGAAGAAGGAGCAGAGTTTATGTGATAAG
>JAAYTC010000237.1 GCA_012518155.1 Bacteroidales bacterium
ATTTCAAGATGCCGCAAGTATGGAAGACATCGCTGGCGGTGGATTACGCGTTCCCAACTCCGTTCCCCTCTTCGGTGACGGTGGAAGGAATCTTTAATAAAACCATCAACGGAGTTTATATGACCGACTGGAGTATTCCTAACGTGGGTGGTTTCGCTCGTTTCAATGGCGTGGATAATCGTCCCATCTATCCCGATGGGTACCGCACCAATACCGCCGCGTTCATGTTGCAGAACACGAGCCGCGGTTACGGATGGTCGGGCAATATCACGTTTAACGCCCAGCCCACCGAACGCCTCAGCGTGATGGCCGCTTATACACGCACGGTGGCGAAAGATGTAACCGGCATGCCGGGGTCGAACGCCGAATCCGCGTTTACCTACGTGCCCACGGTGGAAGGTCCCAACCATATTAAACTGCATAACTCGCAGTACAACACGCCCGATCGACTGGTGGCGGCGCTGACTGCTCACGACAAGAGCGGCAATCATTACAGCCTTATCTACGAAGGATGGCGAGGAGGAGCCAACTACTCTTATATGATGGTGAACGATATCAATGGCGACGGGTATAACTACGACGCGATCTATGTTCCCACGGATGAACAAGTGGCAACCAATCAGTTCCGATTCATCTCGGAAGACGATAAAACACGCTTCATGGATTACGTGCACGGGAACAGTTACTTGAAAAACCGGCAAGGCGAGTATGCCGAAGCCTATAGCGTGTACTCTCCCTGGGTGCATCGTATCGACTTTAGTTACAAGCACGATTTCGTGGTTAATGCAGGGGCAAACACCCACAAGCTGCAGCTGAGCTTGGATATCAAAAACGTGATGAACCTGTTCAACTCCAACTGGGGGGTGGCTAAATACTTGAATCCCGAGATTGGTTCGGAAGCCCGTATCCTCCGCTACGAAGGGGTGGACGCCGACGGAGTGGCCACATTCTCCACGCCCGCCTCTATCCACGGGGACACCAAAACATTTACCCCAAGCTACTCGATAGGGCAGACTTGGTACGCGTCCATTGGTATCAAGTACATGTTCAACTAATTAAAAAATAATAAATCGTATGAAACTAAAATATATATTCCCACTATTCATCGCGACGCTTGCCTTGCTGGCAAGTTGCGCCGAGGAAGACGCGGTGACGTTGCTCGATGAGATTCAAGTATCGTCGTCGTACGTGACGATTCCCGAAGCAGGCGGTTCCACGAAGATAACCATCACGGCCCGGGAAAGCTGGACGGCAGAAAAAGTGACCACCGACAAGGATCCGGTCGAATGGTTGACAATCTCCTCCTCTTCCGGAAGTGCCGGTGAAACCGAACTGACCTTTACCGCTCCATCTGCCATCGATGGCCGCTCCGCCGAGGTGTTGCTGCACAGCGGGGGCAAGACGCAGCGGATTAACGTTATGCAAGGCTTGATGAAGATTACCGAGGCCATCGTTGCCGAAGCGAAGGCGGGACCCGACGGGAAAACGTTCCGCGTGACCGGGGTGTGTACTTCCATCGAGAATACCTTGTACGGTAACTGGAATATTACCGATGAAACGGGTTCAATGCTTATATACGGTACGCTCGACGCGAAAGGGGCAACAAGAAACTTCCTGAGCTGGAACCTCGAAGTAGGGGATGAGATCACCATCGAGGGACCAAAATCTACCTATAACGGTTCGCCTCAATTCGTGGACGTGACGGTTATCAAAATCAATAAATCGCTTATAGCAGTGGACTCGGTCGAAAACGAGATGCTGCCAATCGAAGGGGGCGAGTTTATAGCCCATGTTACGTTTAAAGATCCGGGGCAGGGTGTGTCGGTGGATATTCCCGAAGATGCTCAGTCGTGGTTGTCCATTGCGTCCATCGAGCAGGCCGAATCGACCGCGATCGTGACCTTCAAAGCCGCTCTTAATACGGGCGGGGATCGCGGGACCACCATCACCTTCCGTACCACGGACGGCTCTAAGGAGTATACCACGGAGACCAGTCTGAGTCAAAAGGGAGCGATCGTGCAAGCGTCCATCGCGGAATTCCTCGCGGCGGAAGTGAGCGACACGCAATACCGTTTGAGCGGCGTGATCACCGATATCTCCAATACCACGTATGGTAATTTAGACCTGAGGGATTTCTCAGGCGAAACCTTTGTGTATGGTATCGAGGATTTCCAAGAAAAAGACTTGAAAGAGGGCGATATCATCACCATCGTGGGAAAACGGGCCGCGTATCAAGATGCCCCGCAAGTGGGCGGTGCCGTGCTTGAGAGCGTGATCCCGGTTACCCCCGCGACCATTGCCGAGGTGTTGACCAAGCCCGATTCCAGCACAGACTACTTTATGGTGTCCGGTGAAATTACTGAGATTGACAATCCGACATACGGTAATGTCTATTTGAAGGACGGTGAAAG
>JAAYTC010000238.1 GCA_012518155.1 Bacteroidales bacterium
GAGCATCGCGCAGAAACTATTTGCTCGATACCTACCCTTACCTTAATATCGGACCTGAAGATTACCAGTATAACTCGGGGAAAGCCGGCCATAACGCCTACGAGTCAGTGTTCAGCCGCCTGATGTATTCTTATAAGAGCAGGTACATGCTTCAAGGTAACGTTCGTTCCGATGGCTCATCGCGCTTCTCGAAAGATAACCGCTGGGGAACGTTCTACTCTATGTCCGCCGGATGGGTGGCCTCGGAGGAGGCGTGGTTTAATAAGAACGTGGTGGATTACCTGAAGTTGCGTGGCTCTATTGGACAGCTCGGTAATGAGCGAATTGGTTCGGAGTTTCCCTACCAGGCAGCTATCTCCTTTGGAAGCAGTAACATGTACGACAAGTCGTCGCAATCAGTGACCGCGTTACAAAATGCCGCTCAGGTATATTACGCGTTCGAGAATATCACGTGGGAAACCACCACGACCTACGGTGTGGGGCTCGACCTCGCGTTATTAAACAGCCGTTTGCGCTTTACGGGGGACTACTATTACAAGAAGACAGCGGACATGCTGCTCACCCTCGGCTTCCCCTCTTACGCCGGGTTCTCGGCTCCTTCCCAAAACGCGGGGGATATGTATACCAAAGGGTGGGATCTTGAGCTTGGCTGGGCAGATACTGCTGGTGACTTCTGGTACAGCCTTTCGGCCAACGTGTCGGATTACCGGTCGAAAATGGGCTACCTGGGCGACAGGCGCACCATCAGCGGCAACCTGATTTACGAGGAAGGGTCGTACTACAACGAGTGGTACATGTACCAAACCGATGGACTGTTTATCACGGACGCTGACCTCTACGACGGGGACGGCAACAAGTATCCCACGCTCACCGCGAACGATAAAGCGGGCAATATCAAGTACGTGGACGTGGATGGAAACGGGGTTATCAATGCCGACGATAAAGTTCGCCTCGGCAACTCGTTGCCGGAATTCCTGTATGGAGGAAACGCTTCACTGGGCTGGAAAAATTTCGATCTAAACCTCTCCTTCCAAGGGATAGGGCATCAACGCGTGCTGTTCAGGTCGGAATGGATTCAACCGTTGAGAAATCAATGGGGCACGGTTCCCTCTTTGTTGCTCGGAAACTTCTGGAGCCAACATAACACAGAAGAACAGAACCGACTGGCCAAGTACCCGCGCTTGACGTACACCAACACGACCAATACATATACCGGTTCTGACTACTGGCTCTTTAACGGTGCATATTTTCGAATGAAAAATATTACGCTCGGGTACACTATACCCCAAGAAGTATTGAATAGAGTAAGTGTCAGGGACCTGCGCTTGTACTTCAGTATAAATGACTTGCCAGCCATCAGCAATTATCCCAAGGGATGGGATCCCGAGTCAGCACCATGGCAAGACTTTATATCCACGTCTTTTATCTTAGGGGTTAATGTTAAATTTTAAACTATTGATTAAATGAAAAAAATATTATTAATTACCTGCATAATAGGGGTATTCGCCTTTTCGTCTTGCGTGGACCTCGACCTGAACCCGTTATCGGAAGGATCGAGCGGGAGCTGGTACTCTTCGCAGCAAGAGATCGAGATGTCGTTGAATGACTTCTATCGTACCGCTTTTTTCACGATAGACGATATGACTTGGGGAGACGACGTGGCAGCACGTAATACCACCTCGGTCGTACAGAACGGGACGATGACAGCCGAGACCGGCATGGTGGGAACCCGTTGGGAAAACTACTACAAAGGTATTGCTCGCGCATTGCGTTTGTTAAATAACATGGATAATGCTCGTTCATTGGGCGTTTCGGAAGCCGATATCACCCAGTACGAGGGAGAAGCCTATTTCTACTTAGGATACGCTTACGGAATGTTGGCATTCCACTGGGGAGATGCAATCCTTGATAAGGTGGGGATGACGCTTGACGAGGCTTATTCGATCGCGCGTTCACCTAAAGCCGATGTGCTGGCTTTTAGTTACGAATGCTTTGACAAGGCCGCGGAACGCCTGCCGCTTAGCTACGGGGGCGTTCAGCGGGCAACGAAAGGAGCCGCCCTCGCGTTCAAGGCGCGGATAGCTCTTAGAAACGGGGATTTCGAGACCGCCGCCACGGCCTCGAAGGCGGTCATGGACCTGGGTATCTATAAACTACACGATAATTACCGAGATCTGTTTACCGCCTCTTGGTCGGACGAATGGATTTTCTTCTATCGCGGTGACGTGACATTAAGGCAATATTACTGGGCCGCTGCCGACGTGCATAATTGCATCACTCGCCTCGCGGGAGGATGGGGCGGGCAGAAGGCTCCCTCTTACGAACTGGTGTGTGCCTATCCTTGTATAGACGGCTTACCCATTGACGAGTCGCCGCTTTACAACCCGAAGGATTTCTTCGAGAATCGTGACCCCCGTCTAGCGATGACGATCGTGCCTTTCGCCACGGCTCACAACCAGAGCGTTCTCGACGGGACATATGATCCCGAGGATTACCTGTGGCTGGGTCATGAATATTCTCCTGATCCTACACGAACGACCGTTCTTCGCGCTTCAGACGGAGTACAAGTGAGTAACACCGACTCGAAAGCCCGTGCCGAACACGCGGCATACAACGGACTCTTGTTTAAAAAGTATATCGATGAATCGTTCTTGGAAAATGGACGCAATGGTGCTCCCACAACTTATCCTTTACTTCGTTATGGGGATGTGTTGTTGATGTACGCGGAGGCAATGATCGAGCTTGACCGGTGCACACAGGAGATTCTGGATGAAACTCTCAATAAGATACGGGAACGGGCTTACGCGGGTACCGGACTTGAATATCCGCGCATCGTGATGGGATCGCAAAGTGAGTTGCGGACGATTCTCCGTACTGAGCGTTTTATCGAACTTGCTTGGGAAGGGCATCGTTACGCCGACTTGATTCGCTGGAGATTAGCCGAGAAAGTATACAACACGCCCGTTTACTTCTTGCTTCGCGCATGGTCAGGCTCCGCCACTTGGGGGGGAAACGAAGCAAATGTTTCGGCAGAATACCGTAAGTTGATCCAGAATTGGGAAGATGGGAACTATCCGATCGGAGGTATTCCTGAGATCGATGAGAACGGCATTGCCGATCTTGATTACATGGTAGAAGCAGGATACATCGTGGTGGCGAGCGAGCGTACGTTCGATCCCGGGCGCGATTATCTGTGGCCTGTACCTGCAGCGGATCGCATGATTAATGATAACCTCGATCAAAATCCTAATTGGTAAGAGTCAGAATTCCTACAACTCTTTGCAACCTGTGGTATATTGTGTGCTACAGGTTGCAAGGGTGTGTTTTCTCTAAATTTATTCAAAGAAGATGAGCTAAATCAATAAGTTAACACTATATTTGTTTAAACGAAATAAGATATTTTTTCTAAAGGATTTGGCAAGTAAGTAGGATGAACAAATAAAATAAATTTACATATGAGACGGATAGTTATTTTTTTCACCTTATTGATTTTTTTCATGGGTTCGTTGAAGGGACAAACCCTCTTCATTGAGGCCGAGAGTTTCACGGATAAGGGGGGCTGGGTCGTGGATCAGCAGAGCATGGAGTCAATGGGCTCCTCTTACTTGATGGCTCATGGCCTTGGCGTTCCGGTCAAAAATGCCCGTACTATAGTTGATGTGCCGGAAGAAGGGGATTACCGTGTTTGGGTGCGAACCCGCAACTGGGCCGCCCCGTGGAACCCGGAGGATGATCCTCCAGGGAAATTTCTTCTTTTTTTCAATAACGAATTACTTACCAATACTATTTTTGGCACGAAAGGTGCCGAGTGGCATTGGCAAGATGGAGGCGTGGTTTCCTTGAACAAGGGGAGCGTTGAACTCGCGTTGCATGATATGACTGGCTTCAACGGACGGTGCGACGCGATCGTGTTGACAAAAGAGGATTTTACACCTCCCAACGATTTGACAAC
>JAAYTC010000239.1 GCA_012518155.1 Bacteroidales bacterium
ACTTTTAGCTTCGGCGACGCGGCCGCCACGCGTATAAATCCGTATCTGTTTATCTCCATATCGTAATCTGACAAGCCAGCCAAATATTTTACTTTATCTTCCATTTGCGCGATAAATCGTGTAACACAAAGGTATAAATAAATTGTGAATGAAGCGGTTCGGGCTGGATAAAACTGATTTAAGCCCGCGCTGTTCGTGCCAGATTCAGTATCTCGGGCATTGCTTCACGTAACGCTGTCATAGAGCGGAAGACTACCGCGGCACCCGCGTCGGTGAGGACTGAGTCGGATAGGGGCCCCGTGTTAACCGCGATGGTGAAGATGCCTGCTTTCACAGCCGCTTCCACTCCCAACGGGGCGTTTTCGATCACGATGGCTTGGTTGGGTTTTAAATTGCCTCCTTTTTGTAAGCCCATCAGGAAAGGTTCAGGGTGCGGTTTGCCGTGCTTCACATCGAAGGCCGTGACCATCGTCTCGGGCTTAAACGCGCCGGGGAAGTGGCTGTCGAGTTTGTTCAAGAGCGAAGGCTGTGCCGATCCGGTGACTAAGACGGTGGTAAGCCCTTCTCCTCTTACATATTCCAATGTTTCACGAGCACCCGGCATGGCTCCATCCGTGTTGTGTTGTTGAAATAGTTCCGACTTGCGAGCGTAAATTTTTTTCTCCTCCTCGGTGGTAGCATCGCGCCCTACATTGCGTTGGAATATTTTGTCGATTGTACGTTTCGCCAGCATTCCTTCCTGAAGGTAAAACTCGTTGGGGATATACTCAAGCTTGAATTCATCCATCGTTTTTCGCCACGATATGTCGTGCGCGGGCATGGAGTCGTAAAGCACTCCATCCATATCAAAGATTACTGCTTTTAAATCAAAGTTTTGATGTTGATTATTCGTAAGATAAAGTGTAAAAAGTTCTTTCATATTCAAATCTACTTCTAGGCCTAATTGGCCTTTTAAAAATTAATATACATTTATGTGCCTGAAATAACGCCAAGCACGTGGGGGTTGATTTTGTAATATGTTGCACCTGTAGAATATAAAAAAAAAAGATCGAACAAACGTTGAATTTGCCCGACCTTCTTCGGAAGCTATCAGAGGTTAGTTACAACCTTGCCTTTATAGCTTTCGTTGCCTCTTCGTAGCCGGGCTTCTCGAGGAGAGCAAACATGTTGTTCTTGTAAGCTTCCACGCCCGGTTGATTGAATGGGTTTACGCCCAATAAATAACCACTAATGCCGCATGCTTTTTCGAAAAAATAGATAAGCTGTCCCAGGTACTTTTCGTTCAGTTCGGGGATTTCGATCAAGATGTTGGGTACGCCACCGTCCACGTGGGCCACTCGGGTACCCAGTTCTGCCATCTTGTTTACCTCGTCTACCCGCTTTCCTTTCAGGTAGTTCAACCCGTCCAGGTCCCTCTCGTCACGAGGGATCAATACCTTTTCGTTGGGATGCTTGATAGAAATCACCGTTTCGAAGATAGTGCGCTCACCCTCTTGAATCCATTGCCCCATCGAGTGGAGATCGGCCGTGAAATCAACGGCTGCCGGGAAAATTCCCATCAACTCCTTTCCTTCGCTTTCACCAAAAAGTTGTTTCCACCACTCCGCGAGGTAATGAAGCTTGGGGTGGTAGTTCACCAGTATTTCTATTTTTTTGCCCCGCTTGTATAGCTCGTTACGGATCACCGCGTAAATAGCCGGAAGGTTGTAGTCGAAAGATGTCGAGGGCCCCGTGGCTTTTTCTATCTCCAAGGCACCGGATATCAATGAGCGTATGTTTATGCCTGCCACGGCAATAGGAAGTAATCCAACCGGGGTAAGCACCGAGTAGCGCCCTCCCACGTTGTCGGGTATAACGAATGTTTTGTATCCTTCCGTGGTGGCTAGCGTTCGGAGTGCCCCTCTCGATGCATCGGTGATTGCCACGATGCGATCCTTCGCCTCCTCGTTGCCCACTTTTTTCTCCAAAAGTTCTTTCAGTAATCGAAAGGCAATTGCCGGCTCGGTAGTAGTACCTGATTTTGAAATATTGATTATCCCGAACTGTTTACCGTTTAGGTAATCGATCATTTCGTGAAGGTAATCTTCGCTGATGTTATTCCCGGCATATAGTATCACGGGATTTTTTCGTTTATCGCTTTCCTGCAGCCAATCGAAGGATCCGGAGAGCGCATCGATAACGGCACGAGCCCCCAAGTAACTTCCACCTATACCCACTACCACTACAGCTTCGCATCGTGTGCGTAAAACGGTTGCTGCATCTTCGATCTCTCGTATTTCACTTTCGGTGATCGAGGAGGGGAGGCTCACCCATCCTAGGAAATCACCTCCTTCACGCGAACCATCGTGCAGTGCTTGATTGCAAGCGGTTGCAATTTCCGATTTCTTTAAAATATCCTCTTCCGCGAGGAACGGGGATACATGGTTGATGTTTAGTTGAATACTGTTCATCGTGCTTGTTTTTTAGAAAAAATCAATTAGATTTCGAATACCCTTCCGAGGTTGTAACTTCTCGTAAAGTATTTGATAAACGGTGTCGGCGATCGGTATTTTTACTTTGAAGCGTTCGTTGAGCTCGTAAATACATTTCGCGCCGTAATACCCTTCCGCGATCATTTCCATTTCCAGTTGCGCGGTTCGAACGGAATAGCCCTTGCCGATCATCGTACCAAGCGTTCGGTTACGGCTAAATTGTGAATATCCTGTTACCAGCATATCGCCCAGGTATTGCTGTTCGGTGATATTTCGTTCCATGGGAACAACTCCATCAAGGAAGCGCGCCATCTCTTTCGCGCAGTTGCTCATCAATACGGCCTGAAAGTTGTCGCCATACAGCAGACCTTGACAAATACCTGCCGCGATAGCGTAAATATTCTTGAGTACCGATGCTAGTTCCACGCCAACCACGTCGTTCGAAACGCGGGTCTTGAGGATTCTCGACGAGATTGCTTCAGCGAGCAACGTTGCTTTTACTTCGTCTCTGCTTGATACGGTGAGAAACGAAAGTCGCTCAAGTGCCACTTCTTCCGCGTGGCACGGCCCGGATAACACGCCAATATTCTCTAGAGCGACCTTGAAGTTGTCGGCGAGAAACTCGCTCATAACCATGTTGTCGTTGGGGATAATCCCTTTGAGAGCCGACACGATAAATTTTCCGCGAAAGGTGCTGTTCCAAACTCTCCTGAAGTATTGCTTGACGTAAGGTGAGGGAATGGCGATGATAACCGTGTCGGAATCTTTGATGGCTTTCTCGATGTTAGAGTAAAAAGTAATTTGAGCCAAGTTGAATTTCACGTTGGGCAAGTAATTCGGATTATGCCCCAGCTTATAGAAACCTTCAATTTGCTCGTCGCGCCGCATGAACCAGTTGATATGCTTTTGGTTCATTAATACCATTTTAGCGAGTGCGGTTCCCCATGTCCCGCCTCCCAGGATACAAATTTTGCCGATAGAATCCATTACATCTTTTTTTTCTGAAATGTAGGCATTAAAGCACCGACGCGTTGTCTACCCAAGTTTTAACCTCTTCGGGCGTAGGATTGTTCAGGCCCAGTTTCAATTTCTTGTTCAAGCCACATACCTCTTGGTGAAGCTTGTTGGGATTTACACCTTGCATATTTTTCACAAGCGTGTATCCTGCTTTCTGCAGCACGCTCACCCACTCCTCGGGTATTTTAATTTCTGTATAACGCGAAACAGGATCCTTTAAAGCCTTCCTCTCGGGGCGCATGATCGGGAAGAGGAGCACCTCTTGAATAGCGGTTTGTCCCGTGAGCAACATGGTGAGCCGATCCATCCCGATCCCCATCCCAGAGGTGGGAGGCATTCCATACTCTAATGCACGGAGGAAGTCTTGATCGATAAACATCGCCTCGTCGTCCCCTTTTTCCGATAAACGGAGCTGCTCTTCAAAGCGCGCACGTTGATCGATCGGGTCATTCAATTCACTGTATGCATTGGCAATTTCCTTCCCGTTTATCATCAGTTCGAATCGCTCTGTTAATTCGGGATTGTCGCGATGACGTTTGGTGAGGGGCGACATCTCGATGGGATAGTCAATAATAAAGGTAGGTTGGATATACTTTCCTTCGGCCTTCTCGCCAAAGATCTCATCGATCAGCTTCCCTTTACCCATCGTATCGTCTTGCTCTATCCCCAGTTCATTACACACCTCTCGCAGTTGCGATTCATTCATTCCTTTGATATCAATGCCGGTATGTTCTTTTATAGCGTCAATCATTGTCACCCTTGGGTAGGGGGCCTTAAAATCAAGCTCGTGCTCGCCCACCTTTGCTTTCGTGGTTCCCAATACTTTTAGGGCCACGTGCTCCAGCATCTGCTCGGTGAACTCCATCATCCACTTGTAGTCAGTGTAAGCCACGTAGATCTCCATTACCGTGAACTCGGGATTATGGGTCCGGTCCATTCCTTCGTTGCGGAAGTTGCGTGAAAATTCGTACACACCGTCAAATCCCCCCACGATGAGCCTCTTCAGGTATAACTCGTTAGCAATTCGCAGGTAAAGGTCGATATCCAACGCGTTCATGTGTGTAATAAACGGGCGTGCGGCGGCTCCCCCGGGAATGCTTTGCAGAACGGGCGTGTCCACTTCAAGGTAGCCCCGTTGATCGAAAAACTCTCGCATCGCGTCAAAAATACGCGTTCGCTTCACGAAAATATCTTTTATCCCGTCGTTTACTAGCAAATCGACGTAACGTTGTCGATAACGTAGCTCGGGATCCGAAAACTTGTCGTACACCTCTCCCTCTTTCGTCTTCACAACCGGAAGTGGCTTCAGCGACTTCGACAATAGCGTCATCGTTTCGGCATGTACCGATATTTCACCCATTTTCGTGCGAAAAACGGTACCCGTGATCCCCAAGAAATCACCTATATCCAGTAATTTCTTAAATACCGTGTTATAAAGTTCCTTGTCGTCACCCGGGCAGAGATCGTCACGAGTAATATATACCTGTATCCGGCCTTTCGAGTCCATCAACTCGATAAACGATGCTTTTCCCATGATTCGGCGGCTCATAATCCTGCCTGCAATGCTAACCGGGCGTCGCTCTGCATCGTCGTCAAATTCTTTCTTTATATCGGTCGAGTAGGCGTTCACCGGATAGAGCGCGGCGGGGTAGGGTTCTATTCCCTGCTTCTGAAGCTCTTCGAGACTTTGCCTCCGTATAATCTCCTGTTCGCTAAGTTCTAAATTGTGCATAACATAAATTGAATGTTTGCAGTTATCCTTGCCTATGCCACTCCTCACGCGAGGGGCACGCGGACAATGCCTTTAAACCCACAAAAGTACAAAAAAGATCCTTAAAAACCTATCCTTCGAGGGAGCAGGTGAAAAATAGTCGCCTCATAGGAAAGGGTGTGGATCATTCATTCGGAAAAAACCGCAAGTCGTCCCTTCTTTTATCAAAAACCCGGGTAGCTCTTCCGAAAACCCCATGCATGAAGGCTGCTTGTACTCATTTCTTTATCAGAATGATTTATTCACACTGTCGTGGGAGAAATTTATAACTTTGGCCGCGGATGTTGCGCCGCTCTTCGAAAAATATGTAACTTTGCGATTCGGGTTCATTTTGATCTGCAAAATGAGGCTCGAGAAGTAAAAAGAAAAAAATGCGCCGCTATTCTGATAAACCTGCTGGATAAAAACGCGAGTTTGCTAGCATTTTGTCAAGGCAAAGAACGGTCAAATATAATATTTCATGCCAACAGTTGACTTAAAAGGCCTTGGAGTGGCATTAATTACTCCTTTCAAAGAAGATAACTCCATCGATTTCGATGCCCTCGGGCGACTGGTTGAATACCAGTTGGAAAATGGAACTGATTACCTTGTTGCCTTGGGCACCACGGCTGAAACGCCCACGCTCGGGCAAAAGGAAAAAACAGAAGTGGTGCGTTACATCGTGGAACAAACAAAAGGGAGGGTGCCGGTTGTAATGGGAGTGGGTGGAAATAACACCGCTCAACTGCTGGAAGAGTTTCGCTCCACTGATTTTACCGGGGTGAGTGCAATTTTGTCGGTTACGCCCTATTATAATAAGCCTTCGCAAGAGGGATTGTTCCAACATTACAACACTTTATCGAATCATTCGCCACTGCCCATCATATTGTATAATGTTCCGGGAAGAACGGGAGTTAATATGACGGTGGAGACTACTTTGCGCGTTGCCCGGGAGTGCGAGAATGTAGTGGCCGTCAAAGAAGCCTCGGGCGACCTTGCCCAGATTAAAACCATCATTGATAATGCACCGGAAGGTTTTCATGTTATTTCCGGTGATGATGCGGTTACCACTTCGGTGATCGAGATGGGAGGAATAGGCGTCATTTCCGTGTTCGCCAACGCTTTTCCCAAAGAAATGTCATGGCTCGTGCACAGTGCCTTAGAGGGGGATAGGGTAAATGCGCGACGCGAAATGGAGGAAAACTACAACGAACTCTTTCACCTGATGTTCGTAGAAGGTAATCCGTCGGGTGTAAAGTGTATGCTTTACCAGAAAGGGATGATCGCGAATTGCTTGCGCCTACCTTTGGTTCCAGTGAGTGAAAAAACACACGCTCAAATTAAACAAGAGCTTTCGAAGTTCAGATAGTTAACTAGGCCATGTTCTGATACTTTGTTTAGGTCGAGCGGAGAGCTTCTTCTAAATTTGCAAGGTGAATAAAAGGAGGGTACGTGGAAGATAGCACTTTGCACCAAATAATTTTGTACTTTTGTATGAAATTAAGTGTCCCGGTTATTCACATTAGCACATTATTCGCAACAATCATATTCAAACTAAATAATATATGTTTTCTGGAATTGTAGAAGAAGCGGCAACGGTAGTAAACCTCGCCAAAGAGCGTGAAAACCTCCATGTTACACTACGATGTTCTTTCACTAACGAGTTGAAGGTCGATCAAAGCGTATCTCATAATGGGGTATGTCTTACGGTGGTTTCCATCAAGGATGATACTTACACCGTAACTGCTATAAAAGAGACGTTGAGTTTGTCAAACCTCGGCGACCTGAAAGTGGGGAGCAAGGTAAACCTTGAACGGAGCATGCCGTTGAATGGTCGACTGGATGGACACATCGTGCAAGGCCACGTGGATCAAACCGCGATTTGCACGGATGTAACCGAAGCGGGGGGTAGTTGGTATTTCACGTTCGAGTATGAGTTTAATAAGGAGATGGCAAAAAAAGGGTATCTCACGGTAGATAAAGGGTCGATAACTATCAATGGCGTGAGCCTTACCGTGGTGGAACCCACGCGGAATTCATTTAAAGTAGCCATTATACCGTACACGTACGAGTACACCAATTTTCATCAAATTAAAGCGGGCACGGTGGTCAACCTCGAGTTTGACATTATTGGTAAATACATCAGCCGATTGCTGGCATTGGATAAGGAGTAATATTATGAATTTTCTGGAATTTGTTTCTACTCGGCAGAGCGTGCGTGCTTTCGATCCCGAGCGTGCGGTTGAAAAAGAAAAGATAGAGCGCATCGTGGAGGCCGCGCGCTTGGCTCCCTCCGCGTGTAACGCGCAACCATGGCATATGATCGTGGTGGATGAACCGGAATTAAAAAACAAAGTAGCCGATGCCACCTCCGCACGGGCTTTAGGCATGAATCACTTCACGAAGCAAGCACCGGTTCACATCGTGTTGGTGGAAGAGAAGGTGAATTTAACCTCCGGTGTTGGCGGGTGGGTAAAACAGAAAGATTACGCCCAAATGGATCTGGGAGTTATTGCTGCCCATATCGTGCTTGCTGCTCATGCCGAAGGATTGGGTTCGTGCATACTCGGCTGGTTTAACGAACCTAAGATGCGCTCACTGCTCTCTATTCCCGATACGAAAAGAGTGTGGCTTGATATCGCGATCGGGTACAGTGTTCAATCGCTACGGACCAAAAAACGCAAACCAATGGAGGAGGTTGTTTCGTTTAACCGGTACAGAAAATAGCCAACTGAATAGTTTATAATCATTAAACTTTAATCTTTTTAACACGACGACGAGGTATCTTTGTTGGTGGCATCGCGAAATTATCTCATCTTTGTAAACTAATTTTTTATATGGAACAAAGCGGCTCAAGGCTGGTTTATATACCGATGCAGATGAATATTAGGAAGAAACGTCTCTTGTTGCTGATCGCTTTTATCACGATTGCCCCTGTAATTTTCGCTCAACAAGTAGGGTCTAATTCCCCGTACGGGAGATACGGTTATGGCTTGTTGTCGCACCCTGCCGTGGGAGCATCCGAAGGTATGGGGGGAATCAGCTATGGCGTGAGGCGAAGCCAACACGTAAACCCGGGCAACCCCGCCTCCTACTCCGAACTTGA
The DNA here is from genome assembly GCA_012518155.1 of Bacteroidales bacterium. Classification (GTDB taxonomy): domain Bacteria; phylum Bacteroidota; class Bacteroidia; order Bacteroidales; family Dysgonomonadaceae; genus Proteiniphilum. The sequence continues at coordinate 8,345 of JAAYTC010000239.1, forward strand.
TTCGCTCACGTTCATTTTCGACTTTGGGGTCTCCGGCCATTACGCCCGGCTCGACGATGGGTTGAATAAACAAGATTTTTATAACGGTAATTTCGATTACGTGGCCATTCAATTTCCACTGTTTCGCAACTGGGGAGCCAGCATAGGGCTTTTACCCTATTCCAAGGTGGGCTATAATTTTGGTACTAGCCGTTCGCTTTCGAACATACAATACCTTGAAACGTATCGGGGAACGGGCGGATTGAGCCAAGTTTACGGGGGAGTCGCGTGGGAGCCGTTAAGCAATGTATCGTTCGGTGCCAATATCTCCTATCTATTCGGTAATTTTTCACACAGCAGCGTTGTGGTACCGATTTCTACTTCAGCGTTGGTGGGTGAAACTAAGCAAATGTATACCATTCGCGACGTGAAGTACGATTTTGGTGTTCAATTCACTTATCCAATCGATCGAACCCGATCGCTTACCTTGGGTGCGGTGTACTCTCCTAAAATTAAAACGAAGGCCGATGTGAATCCCTCGGAACTATTGTATGCCGGCGATCCTTATCAAAATCCGAGTTATCCCCCTTCTCAAATATTAACGACCGACACGCTGTGGGGTGCTGATTTCGGTTTGCCGCAGACCGTGGGGCTTGGTATAACTTACCAGACCAATACTCTATTGGTGGGCGTTGATGGAACTTATCAGGGGTGGAAGGGTGCAGCCTACCCGGATGCTCTGGACGGCCTTACTAAAAATGAACGTTTCAACGATATGTACCGGGTTAACGCGGGGGTTGAATACTCGATTGACCCCTATAGTCAGAATTTTTTTCACCGCATTCGTTTCAGGGGAGGGCTTTCTTATAGCAACTCCTACACTAACGTGAATGTTTTTAACCCGAATGACACCGAAAGTGGAAGAATTGGAGTGGGCAGCTTTCGTGAATATGGAGTAACCGTGGGGCTTGGCCTGCCGATGCACGATTTAAGAACAGGTCACGTGTCGATGCTGAATATCGGTTTTGGCTATAGTAGGCAGCATCCCGATACCAATTTTATGATTAGCGAAGACATGTTTAAGATATCAATTGGCATGAACATAAATGAAATGTGGTTCTTTAAACGCCAATTTAATTGATAAAGAGCTATTCATGAAGATATCGGATACGAAGTCGACAATTCAATCCGAAAAGTCAGAGAGCAGCAAGTTAAAGAGCAGTAAGTGGGGCAGCGATAAAACAGGAAGGATTAAACTTTTCTTTTAACATTTTGTCTAACCTCCACGGAAAAGGCAGAAGCTATTTAGTTAAGCAGGCATAGAAAACATTTTTATCGTGTTACTGTTTTCAAAGTAGTCCAGCTTTAAGAACAAATTAAATAACATCAAGGAATATGAGAAAATTATTGTTGTCGGGAATAATGACTATCGCGTTGATAGTGGGTGTAAGTGCCCAAAAAGCAGGGTATGATCCCGTGAATGCCCCCTTTGGACACGGAGAGGACAGCGTGCAGTGTCGTATCAATTTAAGTCTTATGCAAACGTCGGCGAAGGCAGAAGCCTACGCGGAAGCATTGACGCCGTGGAATGCTGTATATGAAAACTGCCCCGCCGCGAGTAAGAACACGTTTATTTACGGCCCCCGCATTTTTAAATCACTTCACGAAAGCGAGACCGATTCTGTTAAAAAACAGGAGTATATCGAAATAGTGAAAGATATATACGATAAACGTCTCGTTTACTTTGGCGAGGACGATGCAAAAGGTACCATTCTGGCCTATAAAACGTACGACTACATGGAAATGATGGGCGACAAGGCCGAAACAGAGGTGATTTATAACTGGTTGAGTGAAGCGGTAAATGAAATGAAAGATCAAATGTATCCTATGGATGCTTATTCGTATTACATGGTTGCTTCACTGAGCCGATACCTGAATGACAATTCCAATAAAGATCAATACATCACGGATTATTTCAACGTGGTTGGCTACGTTGACAAAGCCGTTGCTAACGCGAACAGTTCAGGAGACACGGCCAATGCCGAGTATCTCAATATGTTAAAAGAAGGGATCGTGAAAGCGTTTGTAAGTAGCGGTGCCGGTGATTGTGAAACACTCACCGAGTATTATGCCGATAAGGTAGAACCTAATAAAACCGACAAGGCACTTCTTTCGGAAGTGGTTAACGCGTTAGGATCTGTTGGTTGCAGCGATACCGACCTCTACTTTACCGCCTCTGAATATCTTTATCAACTCGAACCTTCGGCGAATGCCGCACTTGGTTTAGCTAACCGGAGTCTGCGAGATAAGGATTACGATACGGCCGTGAAATACTACGCGGAAGCAGCCGACTTGGAGGAAGATGGCAGCAAATCAGCCGAGTACATGATGCAGTTGGCCGGTATCTTTTCCAACCAGCGAAATTTTGCCCGGGCGAGACAAGCCGCGAATGATGCATTAAAGTACAACCCAAATCATGGTGAAGCTTACATATTAATCGCGCAACTTTATGCCAGCTCGGCCAATAATATTTTCCCCGAAACGGAAAAATCGGGATTGGTTTACTGTGCAGCGGTTGATAAATTGCAACGTGCTCGTTCAGTAGATTCTAGTGTGGCAGACAAAGCAAATAGTCTTATAAACCGATACTCTGCGGCCTTCATGGATGCCGAAACGGCCTTTATGATGGGAATTAAAGCCGGTGAAACCGTACATATTCCCGGATGGATCGGTGAAAATACGGTTGTAAGACTGCGCTAAAATAGCAAGGTTTAGAAACATCGTATTGAAGAAACAACGCTTTATATATTCATCGCGCCTAACAACTGCTTTAACGGCAGTTGTTACGGCGTTTTTTTTCTTTTCGTGCAAGGATAACAGTGAAAACTTGGTCTCCTTTAGCTACGATCCGGAATCTGTGCCTACCTTGATAACCGATTCCGGTACGCAGTTAATCTCCGATTCCGGCATCACTCGCTATAAGATGATATACGATGTATGGATGGTTTTCGACAAGGCGAAAGATCCCTACTGGTATTTTCCGGAAGGACTCTATTTGGAGCGATTCACGCCTGACTTCGAGATCGAAGCAATCGTGAAATCTGACACCGCCTGGTATTTTACCGAAAAAAACCTTTGGAAGTTGAAAGAAAACGTCCACGTCGAAAACATGGAAGGTGAGCAGTTCGACAGTGACGAGCTCTACTGGGACCGGAAAAACGGACGAGTATACTCGGAGTCCTATATCGAGATACAGCAGAAAGAATCTCAGATGAAGGGGTACGGTTTTGAGTCGAACGAGCAGATGACCGACTACCGGATCTTTAAACCCAGAGATGCCCGTTTCCCTTTTGTAGATCAGCCCGTTTCGGAAGCCCCCGATTCACTGTCTACCGCTACTCCTGTTTCATCGGACACCACGGATGTTCCGGGTGAGAATTCCCCGATTTTGTTAATTGAAAAAGAGGAAGGAGATAAATGATGCAATTTTCGATAGAAATAGGTTGGTGGATCGCTTTTTTAGTGATGTCTCTTTTCTTTTCCGGCATGGAAGTAGCATTTGTAGCTTCCGATAAACTTCGCTATGCGGTAAATAAGAAGGAGAAAGGGGTTTATAACTTCATGCTAAACACCATTTACAGCCACCCTCGCCAATTTTTGTCTACACTGGTAGTTGCCAACCATATCGTTTTGGCCTTTTTCGTTTATTTTACGATGGTTATCGTGCATAATCGAGTCTTCGACCAAGTGTTTAATGGATGGTTATTGCCCTTGACGATTGTTTTTATGACCCTCGTTATTTTATTGACCGATGAGTTTATACCCCGCGTTCTTTTCAAGAAAAACCCGAGCTGGTGGGTACGTGTTTTCGCTTTGCCGGGTTTTATTTTCTACGTGTTGCTTTATCCCGTTGCACGTGTTTTTATTGCTCTCTCGAAAGGAACTCTTGCCCTGTTTGGTATTCGCTCAACGCGGTCCGACCAACAGACCTACGGCCGCATAGAACTGGATGCTTACGTGAGGAAGAGCATCGATAACATGTCGAAAGAAGGGGAAGTCGACTCCGAAGTGAAGATTTTTCGTAACGCGCTCGATTTCACCAGTACAAAGTTGAGAGACTGTATGGTACCCCGTCCAGAGATAGTGGCCGTTAGCCTCGATACAGATTTTGAAACGCTCAAGGAGAAATTTATCGAGACCGGGATTTCACGTATCCTCGTATTTGAAAAAAACATCGATGATATCGTGGGTTATATCCATATGTGGGAGATTTTTAATAACCCCGGCGATTGGACCAACCACGTTGCCTCTCTCTCTTTTGTGCCGGAGAGCATGCAGGCAAACCAGTTGATGAGCGATCTTATGCAACAACGCAAAAGTATCGCGGTGGTAGTGGATGAATTTGGCGGTACCTCGGGAATTGTTACCATGGAAGACCTCGTAGAAGAAATTTTCGGTGAAATAGAAGATGAATACGATGTGAAGTCGAAATTCGTGAAGCAAGAGGGCGAAAACGAGTACGTTTTATCAGGACGGGTTGAAATCGACTACCTGAATGAACATTACGGGCTCGATATCCATGAATCAGATGATTACTCCACCGTGGCAGGATACCTTCTTCATCACACTCGTCGTTTCCCAAAAACTTACGAAACCCTTGTTATTGGCGAATACACCTTTAAGATACTGAAAGTAACCGCACGTAAAATTGAAGTGGTGCGTTTAATAATCGGAGCAGACGAAAAGCCACTTTTCCTCTAAAAAAAGTAAATTATCTGCTTTATTTTTACTATCTTCGTCCCCTTATTTGAACAGATGTGTTTTTTAACACGTGAGAAATATTAATAGATTGATAAATGGCTACGTTACAAAAGATTAGAGACAGGGGTGCACTGCTTGTTATAGTGGTTGGAGTGGCATTGCTTGCCTTTGTTTTGGGAGACTTACTCACTTCCGGGTCTACTTTTTTAGGAAGAGCGCGAGATAAGGCGTTCGTGGTAAATGGAGAGGTTATTACCACTCAGCAGTACGCGGATAAGATTACCGAGTTCGAGGAATTTCAAAAGATGGTAAGTGGGCAAACTTCCCTTGATGAGAACATGACTTCGCAGATTCGTGAGGCAGTGTTCCAACAGATTGTACGCGAGCGTCTTTTAGGCGATCAGGCGAAAAAATTGGGATTGGTCGTTTCCAAGGCGGAGATTAATGACCTGGTACATGGGGAGGCTATATCTCCTATTTTGCAGCAGCTTCCCTTCTTTGTAGATCCAGAAACAGGTGTTTTTAGCCGCTCGGCGCTGATCGAGTTTCTTAATGTAATTAATATCCCCAGCCCCAATCCTCAGGAACAGGCTTTGGTGGATCAATACAAATCATTGTGGTTGTTTATCGAGGATATGGTGCGAACCCAACGTTTGGAAGAAAAATACATTACGTTGTTGTCCAATGCCGTGGTGATAAACGATGTTGAAGCGAAAACGCACTTCGATTTGTCGCAGCAAAATGCCGATATGGTTATCGCGATGCAAAGCTACTTTACCGTACCCGATTCGTTGGTGTCCGTAACCGGCAAAGAGATAAAAGCATATTACGATGCTCATAAGGAGTCTTACCGGCTAGAAGCCCCATTAGTGAAACTTTCATATTTTATGAAAGAGATTGTTCCGAGCGACGAGGATTTCGCGGAGGTTGAAGCCGAATCGCACGTGGCGTACGAACAGTTGCAAAATGCCACTAATCCTGCGGTGGTCGTGGCCGACTACTCCGAAACACCCTATCGCGATGTTTACCTGGGTGAAACGTTGTTCACCCCTTCACAGCTTGATTTTGCACGGTCTGCTTCAATCAACGAAATGTACGGGCCCGTGCGCGAAGAAGACTCCTTTCAGGTGTTCAAACTAATTGATAGGGTTACCGCGCCCGATTCGGTACGTTTACTGATGATGGGTGTGCCTGCACCTACCACGGTAGGGCAGGATTCGCTGGTTACCCAATTCGTTGATAGTATCTACAACGTTATCCGTGAAGGAGAGTCTTTTTCGCGAGTAGCGAACGAACTTAACCCTGCCTCAAATGGTGGCGATGTAGGATGGGCGAGAGAGATTGACTTGATCTCTTTTGGCGCGGATGCTGTACGGACTATATTTAATGCTCCCGTTGGCGAGCCGATCAAGATTACCGTACCCGGCCAGCAGTTGATCTTGCAGGTAGAAGAAAAAACACGTCCGGTAGCGAAGTACAAGTTAGCGGTAATCGATATGCCGGTATTACCAAGTGAGAAAACATCCAATAACATCGACAACGAGTTAAACCAGTTCGTGGCGATGGATAACGTGGGAGCTGAGTTCTCGGAATTGGCATCTGAACGTGGATACATGGTAATGCCAAACATGTCTTTCTCGGCCAACGATTTTTCACTGGCTCAGGTGCCTAATTCACGTCAAGTGATAACGTGGGCCGCGAATGAAAAGAAGATGGGCACCGTGAGAAAATTCGACCTCACCAATTTGCGTATCGTAGCCCGCGTAGATCAGGTAATTCCGGCCGGTACTACACCTCTTTCCGAGGTTTCAGAGAGCATCCGGATGCAATTAATTAATCAAAAGAAAGCCGAACATATTATCAATGATTTGAAGGAAAGCAACCTGTCGTCGATAGACGCGTATGCTTCCGTAATGAATACCACGGCCGATACCGTACAGTTCGTGAACTTCAATACGCGCAATATCACGGGTATCGGATTTGAGCCGATGTTGAATGCTGTCTCGGCTTTCGCGCCATTACACACTGTCGTGGGGCCCGTGAAAGGAAACATGGGGGTGTACGTTGCTGAGGTTGCCACGCGTACCGAGGGTACGGAATCTTACAATGCAGAAGAGCAAAAGCTCGAGATGATGAACAATAATGCCTATCGTTTGCAAATGCAATCGATCGAGGTGTTAAAAAACCGTTTGGGAGTAGAGGATAACCGCTTCCGCTTTTTCTGATCGGGCGTAAATAAAACGAAACAGGGTGAACCGCCTCGCGGTTCACCCTGTTTCGTTTTAGGCTATGGATAGTATAAATTTATTACTGAATACCAATCTCGCCTGTCTGCTCCAACTGAAGGGTCTTACTTGGTTGATCACACACTTCGGTCGGGCCAAAATATTGGATCGGGCCCGGGTAAACGTAATCGGTGTCGATCGCCCACTTGTCGCGCTGGCTTACGAAGTAGGTGAAAGGTGCACCTTCCAGTTCCACTAGAGCTTTTTGAATTACCGGCTTCATCTCTCCATGTCGTCTCTCCATGTTCATCATCATGGTTATAGGCACACCTCCGGCGATCCATTCAGCCGCGGGAGCGGTAGTATTTCGCACCGATGACATATATCCGGTTTTACCGGCCGCGATCAGCATCGACGCCGTGTAGCCTAACGAATAGCAGTAGTCAGAATCGTAGTTCGACGGTGCTGCACATCTTCCCTCGTACCCGAAGAAATGGGTGATCGATGCAAACTTACCACTGTATTTGCCCTCTTTTGCCCATTCGTCGAGACGTTTCTTAACCATTTCGGCCAGCAGTTTTTCTGTTTCGATCAGCGATACCTGTACGTTTCCGTGCGGGTCGCGGTCGAGCGTTAACTGACGTGCCACGTTTTCGGGCAGGCTCGCGTAAATGGCCGAGTTTTCGGGAGAGAGTTTACTAATGATATACTCTCTTTTCCCTGATCGGCGAACCAAGTCGAACTCCTCTTGGTTTTGTGCCAAGAAGTCGTTGAGTTCTTGAATCAATTTTTTCATCGCGGGGATGAATTCAATCAGTCCTTCCGGGATGATAACGGTACCGAAATTCATTCCTTTTTCTGCCCGTCTTGCTATCACACCGGCGATATAGTCGATAATGCTATCCAACGATTGTTCTTTTGCTGCAACCTCTTCCGATACGATACAGATATTTGGATGCGTTTGTAACGCGCATTCCAGAGCAATATGCGACGCTGAGCGACCCATTACTTTTATAAAGTGCCAGTATTTGCGTGCCGAGTTACAGTCACGCTGGATATTTCCGATCAACTCGGAGTATACTTTGCAAGCGGTATCAAATCCAAAAGAGGTTTCTATCTGCTCGTTCTTCAAGTCACCGTCGATCGTTTTTGGACATCCGATCACTTGCACACCCGCGTTGATCGACGCGTAATACTCGGCCAGCACGCATGCGTTCGTGTTAGAGTCGTCCCCCCCGATGATCACCAGTGCTTTAATTCCCAGTTTTTTAAGAATTTCGAGGCCCTTGTCGAAGTGCTCTTTTGTTTCGAGCTTCGTTCGTCCCGATCCAATAATATCGAATCCCCCCGTGTTACGATATTCATCGATAATATCGGCAGTAAGTTCTTTGTACTTATGATTGATGAGGCCGTCCGGTCCCAAGATAAACCCAAACAGTTTGCTATCGGCATGCAGTTTTTTTATCCCGTCGAAAATGCCCGCGATCACGTTGTGCCCTCCGGGAGCCTGTCCCCCCGAGAGAATTATACCCACGTTAACTGGACTATCGGTGTTAGAATTTTCGGATGCTTCCACGAATTTCACGATCGGCATCCCGTAGGTAAGGGGAAAAAGTTTTTGTATCTCGTGCTGATCGTTCACCGATTCCGTCGCGGCACCTTCTTCGATTTTTACATTGCCTTTTAAAGCTTCAGGCATCTTGGGCATGTAGTCGGCCCTTGCAATTTGTAAAGCGCTTTTTGTCATTGAATTAATCTTTATAATGATTTTCTTACTATCTTGTGGTTTAAACAGTCAAAAATAGCATTTTTTTTCGAGTAAATGAATTTTTTCGTCTAACTCCAATGAACTTTTTCCCTTACATTCCATTATAGATAAAAAAGAGAGATTGACCGATGAATGCCAACATTGAATTAGAGACGATGGATATCGGGGCCATCGAAGCCTTATATAATAAATACAAGGCAAATCCCGATAGTGTGGATGAAAGTTTCCGATATTTTTTTCAAGGTTTTGATTTAGCAGCCACCCGGTTTCCACTCAAGCCGGAAGGTGCGAATGGAATGCTCTCCCTTTCACAGAAGGAGCTAGATGTCCTGCGCCTGATCACGAGCTATCGTCGCCGTGGGCACTTGTTCACCAAAACCAACCCGGTACGCACTCGACGCAGCTATTCGCCTACCTTGGCCATCGAAAACTTTAACTTGTCTGAGCGAGATCTAGATACTCGGTTCGAAGCCGGGAAAGAGATAGGCTTGGGAAAAGCCACCCTTCGCGATATCGTGGATCGGCTAGAAGAGACCTACTGTGCCTCTATTGGGGTAGAATACCGGTACATGACCAAGCCTGATATCGTGCGTTGGCTCCAGGAGAAAATGGAAACCACCGGGAACCGTGAAGTTTTCGGCAAGGAGAAGAAGTTGCGAATATTGGATAGCTTGATTAAGGCTTCCGGGTTCGAAGATTACATGCATAAGAAATTCGTGGGGCAGAAACGTTTCTCGCTCGAGGGTTCCGAGTCCATTATTCCCGCCTTGGATGCCATCATTTCTCGCGGTGGAGAGTACAACGTGAATGAGGTAGTTATGGGAATGGCCCACCGGGGCAGGCTCAATGTACTTACCAACGTGATGAAAAAACCCTATTCTCAGGTGTTCAAGGAGTTCAATGCTCAAAATTACGAGGAAGAGATAAAATATGGCGACGTCAAGTATCATCTTGGCTATAACAACACGTTTGATTATGAAGGGCGAAGGCTTTCGATAAGCCTCGCTCCCAACCCCTCGCATTTAGAAGCCGTGGGGCCGGTAGTTCAAGGAATTGCTCGAGCGATGCTAGAAGAGGAGCACGAGTTTAATTACGACGAAGTGTTACCCATCGTGGTGCATGGCGACTCCGCTATTGCCGGGCAGGGAGTAGTATACGAAACCATCCAGTTTTCGAAGTTAAACGGATACAAAACCGGTGGCACCATCCATATCGTGATCAATAACCAAGTGGGATTTACCACCAACTACCTGCAAGCGCGCTCCAGTACCTATTGCACTGATATTGCAAAGGTGACTCAATCGCCTGTTTTTCACGTGAATGGTGATGATGTGGAGGCGATGGTGTACGTGGCTAAACTAGCGTTAGAGTTCCGCCAAAAATATAACATCGATGTGTTCATCGATCTGCTATCCTACCGGAAGTATGGCCATAACGAGGGCGATGAACCGCGGTTTACACAGCCCGAGCTGTACGATATAATCGCGAAACATAAAAATCCACGCGATATCTACGCCGAGAAACTGATTGCCGAAGGGGTGATCAAGCGCGAGGCATTCGAGACCAAAGTAAGCGACTTTTACCAAGTACTTGAAGATGCCCATGGAGAATCAGTTGGTTCAGGACGTCTTCACTTACAGCCTTTCCTTGAAGGCAAGAGTCGTGATATAGAGTTCCCGGAGCCCATCGATTACGAACGCCCAGCTGAAACTAGGATATCCCCGGAGCTGTTTTTATCGCTAGCTAATAGTATTACCACGCTACCGGAGGATAAAAAATTCTTCAACAAGGTGTATCGTCTTTTTTCTCAACGTGCAGAAATGATCAAATCCGACTCGTACGATTGGGCCATGGGCGAATTGATGGCATATGCCTCATTGGCGAGCGAGATGCATTCCGTTCGGCTGAGCGGTCAAGATTCCGAGCGAGGCACTTTCTCCCATCGCCACGCGGAAATTATCACGGAGGACGGGAAAGACAAGTACTTTCCCTTAAAGAACCTAGGCGTCGCGCAAGCACCCGTGAGGGTATATAACTCGCTTTTGAGCGAATATGGTGTTTTGGGGTTCGAGTACGGCTATTCACTAGCTCATCCGAGTGGTTTGACTATATGGGAAGCACAGTTTGGTGATTTCTATAACGTGGGTCAAGTGATTGTCGATCAATATATCGTTTCCGGGCAAGAGAAGTGGGGCTTGCGATCGGGTATAGTGTTACTGCTCCCGCATGGATACGAAGGACAAGGAGCCGAACATTCCAGTGGCCGTGTCGAGCGCTTTCTTACCATGTGCGGTAATTACAATATTCAGGTGGTAAATTGTACCACTCCGGCCAACTTTTTCCATGTGCTTCGCAGACAGTTGCATCGTCCCATCCGTGTGCCCCTCGTGGTTTTTACTCCCAAGAGCTTACTACGCCATCCGAGTTGTGTATCTACGTTGGCAGATTTCACCGAAAGTAATTTTCGGGAAATAATTTCGGATAAGGTGAATGATCCAAATCAAATAAAACGAGTACTCTTGTGTAGCGGTAAAATCTATTATGAGCTGGCTACGGCTCGTGAAGAGGCACGGCGCGACGATGTTTCAATTATTCGTATCGAACAGTTATATCCTTTTCCTGACAAGCAAATAGATGAAGTTTTAGTAAAGCACCCCTCAGATGTGGAGCTTGTTTGGGTGCAAGAAGAACCCCTTAACATGGGAGCGGCTTTTTTCATACAGCAGCAGCTCGGCGACCGTCTTACACGAGTAATAAGTCGTCCCGCCAGCGGGGTTACTGCCGAGGGGCTCACCGCGCTGCACAAGATAAACCAAGCGATTATCATCGAGAAAGCATTCGAGTAATCCCTGCTTTTACTGGTTTCAGGATCGTCTGTTCAACTCGATAGACTCATTTTACACGACGCGTTTAAATACAATAAGATACATTCAATAACATATTTATTATATGTCGATCATCGAAATAAAGGTACCCAGCCCCGGTGAATCCATCTCCCATGTGGAGCTTTTTCACTGGCTCGTGAAGGAGGGCGATATAGTGCATAAGAATGCCGAGATAGCCGAGTTGGAATCGGATAAAGCCACGCTGATGCTGGTGGCGGATCAGGCCGGAAAAATC
>JAAYTC010000030.1 GCA_012518155.1 Bacteroidales bacterium
GCCGAACGAACAGCCGGTATCGCCCCCGTAAAGAGCCGCGGCGATGGCACAATTGGAGACGCCATCGTACTGATTAAGACGAGGACGGTTGTCGCAGGTTCCTTCACAGCGGACCACCGCGATCTTTTTAGTCGTTACCGGGGCGGTTTGTCCCAAGATGGTGGCCACTCGATCCATTGTCTCTTGCCCGCCTACGGGGCAGTTGAGGCCGTCAAGTGTCTCCGCTTTCACGCAAGCCACCGCGAAAGAAGCGCATCCAGGAAAACCACACCCGCCACAATTAGCGGCCGGCAATGCTTCCTGTACCTCTTCCGCACGAGGATCTTCCTCTACTTTAAATCGCTGTCCCACGAGGAACAAGATCGCTGCGCTTCCTGCACCAATGGCACCCAACGTGGCTACAGCAGTTAATAATACGCTCATAATATATAAGTTAGACTCTCTCTCGAACGATAATGCAACAGGTCTGAGACCGTAGCTTAGCGAAACGAGAAGTTTTAATTAATTTGTATTCTTAATATTGAATCTAAACGATTTTGCCATTTTGTTACGAAGCAGGTATAATACCAGGTAATAGGGTACGAGGGCGACTATCGCGGCGAGGGCCGCCTCTATTTCTGTGAAATCCCATAGAGTGAGCGAGGCCACCAACGCACCCAGAAGAATAAGTAACGGGATCACGAAAGCCCAAAGAACTGCTTTATAGCCAATAGACTCTTTCCCTTCGATGATCACACGCTCGTTCACGTGGTATTGCCCCGTTATATCCGGTATATCTACCAACTTCTCTTTGGAGTCGGCCGCCATGCATACACTCTTAGCGTGGCACGCGCTGCATGCCGACTGTTGTAATATACGCACGGTGATACGATTGCCGTTGATCTTCTCGATTATTCCTTCGTGTTCAATCATGAAACAAGGAGTAAAAATGCCTGTATTCTGCTTGTTTGTTTACTACTTGCAAAGTTACAGATTATTTTTGTGATACCACAAAGTTTTAGCGAACTTAACAGCTGCAAAGATCTAAAACGGGTGAAACATATCGCACTCCCAATTTAGATAGCGTGTCGAACATTTAACCGTTTTATTTGTTAAAAAGTCAGTTGCAGCCTATAGAGTGTGTATAGCCATCTATAGCATTTTAGTAGAAATTTATTTAATACTTTTTCATATGATTTTTGATATCGATATGATTCGCGAAGTGTACGCGCAACTTCCCGAAAAAATTAACAAAGCAAAGAAGGTGCTGAAACGCCCCTTGACCCTTACGGAAAAAATTCTCTTCTCGCATCTCTCAGTGGATGTTCCTTTGAAGAATTATCAACGTGCGAACGATTACGTCAACTTTGCCCCCGACCGGGTGGCGATGCAGGATGCTACCGCGCAGATGGCGTTGTTGCAGTTGATGAACTCCGGGCGAACCAGTGTAGCGGTGCCCTCCACCGTTCATTGCGACCACCTGATACAGGCTTATAAAGATGCCGAGACTGATTTAGAGACAGCCAAAATCACCAACCGGGAGGTGTTTGAGTTTTTGCGGGATGTATCCAACAAGTATGGTATTGGTTTTTGGAAGCCCGGAGCGGGTATTATTCACCAAGTGGTACTCGAAAATTACGCTTTTCCTGGCGGAATGATGATTGGGACTGATTCGCACACGCCCAATGCCGGAGGGCTCGGTATGATCGCGATTGGCGTGGGCGGTGCCGATGCCGTGGATGTGATGGCCGGTCTTCCCTGGGAGCTGAAGATGCCAAAACTGATCGGCGTGAAACTTACCGGTAAGCTCTCCGGGTGGAGTGCCCCTAAGGATGTGATCCTGAAGGTGGCCGGGATCCTCACCGTGAAAGGAGGTACCAACGCCGTGATCGAGTACTTTGGCGATGGAGCCGAGACCCTCTCCGCTACCGGAAAAGGAACCATTTGCAATATGGGTGCCGAAGTGGGAGCTACTACCTCTATCTTCCCGTTCGATGAGAAGTCGGCCGCGTACCTGGAGCAAACCGGGCGGAAAGAGGTGGCCGATGCCGCCCGCGGAATTATGGCACACTTGCGCCCGGATCCCGAAGTGCTATCCAATCCGGAGCAGTATTACGACGAGTTAATCGAGATCAACCTCTCGGAGCTCGAACCCCATATCAACGGACCGTTCACGCCCGATGCGGCCTATACTATTTCGGAGTTTGCACAGGTAGTGAAAGAGAATAATTATCCCCGTCAGATGGAGGTCGGCCTGATCGGTTCTTGTACGAACTCTTCGTATGAGGACCTTACCCGAGCAGTTTCAATCGTGAAGCAAGCACGGGACGAAGGGGTCCCGGTGAAGGCAAGCTTCTTGATCAATCCCGGATCGGAGCAGATCCGCTATACCGCGGAGCGAGACGGCATCCTCGAAGTGTTTCAAGATGCCGGAGCAACCATCATCGCGAACGCTTGTGGTCCCTGTATTGGGCAGTGGCGGCGCGACGACGGGGAGAGCGAGCGCACCAACTCCATTGTCACCTCTTTTAATCGTAACTTTGCTAAACGGAACGACGGCAACCCCAATACCCACGCGTTTGTGACCTCACCCGAGTTGGTGGCAGCGCTGACCATCGCGGGGGACCTCTGTTTTAATCCATTGACCGATACGCTCGAAAATGAGAGGGGAGAAAAGGTAAAATTGGCTGAACCCAAGGGACACGAGATGCCGCCTAACGGCTACGACGTGGAGGATGCCGGTTACGTGGCGCCATCTCCGGAGGGAAGCAAGGTAGAGATCACGATTGCTCCCGATTCTAAGCGACTACAAAAGTTGGAGCCTTTCCCCGCGTGGGACGGACAGGATCTGCGGAATATGCCTCTGCTTATTAAGGCGAAGGGAAAATGTACTACCGATCATATATCGATGGCCGGACCGTGGCTCCGCTTCCGTGGGCACTTGGATAATATCTCGGATAATATGCTGATTGGGGCAGTGAACGCGTTCAACGAGAAAACCAATGCCGTGCTCGACCCCGATTCGATGGAGTACACGGCTGTTCCCACGCTGGCACGTCGGTTTAAATCGAGAGGGGTGGGTTCCGTCGTGGTGGCCGAAGAAAATTATGGTGAAGGATCCAGCCGGGAGCATGCCGCCATGGAGCCTCGGCACCTGAACGTGAAGGTGATTTTGGTAAAATCGTTCGCACGGATTCATGAGACTAACCTCAAGAAGCAAGGTATGCTGGCACTCACTTTCGTGAACAAGGATGATTTTGCTAAGGTACAGGAGAAGGACAAGATAAGCGTGCTGGGACTCGATAAGTTTACTCCGGGTAAAAATCTGACTATTGAATTGCTTCATGCCGATGGTACCACGGATCGTTTTGAAGCATCCCATACTTATAATAAACAGCAAATTGGGTAGTTCAAAGCGGGTAGCGCGCTCAACGCTATGAGAAAATAAAGGCTTGATACAATTAATTCCATGCAGGTAACCAAAGAAAAGGATCGGCTCGTCGTCCCTAATCGTCCCGTTATCCCCTTTATCGAGGGGGACGGCATTGGAAAGGAGATCACCCCGCATGTGCGGCGGATTGTCGATGCAGCCGTGGATCGTTCGTATAGTGGAAAAAGAAAAATTACGTGGCAAGAGGTGCTTGCGGGTGAGAAAGCATTTAACGAGGTGGGGACGTGGCTTCCCGTGGAGACATTGGAGGCATTCCGTACCCACTTGATTGGTATCAAGGGGCCGCTTACCACGCCGGTGGGAGAGGGGATTCGTTCCCTCAATGTCGCGCTACGGCAGGAACTCGACCTGTATGTCTGTCTACGCCCGGTACGTTGGTTCAAAGGGGTAGCCACCCCTCTGTTGCATCCCGATAAAGTGCGTGTAGCTATCTTTCGTGAAAATACCGAAGATATCTACGCGGGAATCGAGTGGGCCGCCGGCACTCCCGAGCTCAAAAAAGTACTCACTTTCCTGAGAGAGGAGATGAGTGTGACTAAAATCCGTTTTCCTGAAACCAGCTCCTTGGGAGTTAAACCGGTTTCAGTGGAAGGGACGGAGAGGCTGGTACGTGCGGCCATTCAATACGCTCTGCAGCATCGCCTGCCCTCTGTTACCTTGGTTCACAAGGGCAACATCATGAAGTTTACCGAGGGTGGCTTCAAGAAGTGGGGCTATGCTTTAGCGGAACGTGAATTTCCAGATCACACCTTCACCGAGCACACGTTCAACCGGGTTAAAGAGGAGCGGGGACTCGAAGCCGCCGTAGAAGCATACAACAGGGCTGTTACATCGGGAAAGGTTTTTATTAAAGATGTGATTGCCGACGCGTTCCTACAGAACACGCTCCTCAAGCCGGAGGAGTACTCCGTTATTGCTACACTCAACCTTAATGGAGATTATATATCCGACCAGTTGGCAGCTATGGTTGGAGGGATCGGTATTGCCCCGGGTGCGAATATTAATTACCAGACCGGACATGCCATCTTTGAAGCGACTCACGGGACAGCTCCTGATATCGTGGGCGCGGGTAAGGCCAATCCTTGTTCCATGCTGCTTTCTGGTGTGATGATGTTGGAATACATGGGGTGGGAAGAAGCCGGTGGTCGTATTACCGCTTCATTGGAGAGTCTCTTTAGCCAGGGATATGCTACGGCTGACCTCGCTCGCTTCATGGAGGAAGGGAAGGAACTTTCTACTTCCGAATTTTCATCAAAAGTGATTGAAAATTTATAATTGGAAACATTTTCAGGAGAAAAAGTTTAACTTTGCCGCGATGTTGGATCGGATGAACAAGATAAATTCATTACGGCAATGGCAAAACGAATATATATCAAACTTGTTGTATGTTCTTTTAAACAAAAAGGGAGTAAGAATGTTAAGACAAAAGTACTTCCGATACCCCGGTGAACGCGAAACAATAATAGATTAACAAAACAAATATATCATTATGGATAATGAACAGATAACAAAAGTTTTATCAGGCTCGATAGATTTCACGAGCAATATTGATAAAGAACTTTTTATTAAGATGGGTGTGAAGCGCGGCCTTCGCAACGAAGACCATTCCGGTGTGTTGGCGGGACTTACCCGGGTGGGCGACGTGGTAGGTTTCGAACGCCAGGATGACGGTTCACTGAAGCCTGTCCCTGGCAAGCTCTTTTATCGGGGATTAGACGTGGAAGAGCTGGTCAGAGGAATTCAGAGCGAAAACCGCTTAGGTTTTGAAGAGACCGTCTTTCTACTTTTGTCGGGAAGGCTTCCTACTAAAGAAGAACTGGAAGCTTCCAGCAAGCTCATTGCGCACACTATGCCGCTGAACCATACGGCCACGATGAATATCCTATCGCTTCAAGGGAAGAATATCATGAATATTCTGGCAAGAAGTGTACTCGAGTTGTATATTTATGATGAAAATCCGGATGATATTTCGCCCGACAACCTTATTCGCCAATCAATCAACCTGATTGCTAAATTCCCTACCATCATCGCCTACGCCTATCAAGTATTGCGTCACGATACGTTGGGTCGTTCGTTACACGTGCGGCCGCCTCTTGAGAACTGCTCGGTAGCCGAGAATTTCCTTTTCATGATGAAGGGGCGCGATAGTTACACCGAGTTGGATGTGAAGATTCTCGACTTAGCATTGATCCTACATGCTGAGCACGGAGGGGGAAATAACTCTACCTTCTCGGTACGAGTTACCAGCTCTACCGAGACCGATACCTACTCTGCCATCGCCGCTGGAATTGGCTCGCTAAAAGGGCCGTTGCATGGAGGAGCCAACATCAAGGTACAAGGGATGTTTGATGACATGAAGAAGCATGTGAGCAATTGGAAGGATACCGATCAGGTGGACGACTACCTGAGAAAGATCATGAACAAGGAGGCGTTTGATCGTACCGGGCTTATTTATGGTATTGGCCATGCCGTGTATACCGTGAGCGACCCTCGCGCGATCTTGCTAAAGGAGATGGCTCGGGACTTGGCTAAGGAGAAGGGGCGTGAAGATGAGTTCGAGTTTATGGAGTTGGTCGAAGAGCGGGCTACCCATGTGTTCCTGGAGACCAAAAAGCGTCACGCGAAAGGGAATGTTTGTATCAACGTGGATTTCTATTCCGGCTTCGTGTATGATGCCATCGGGTTGCCGTCGGATGTGTTTACCCCCTTGTTTGCCATGGCGCGCATCGTCGGATGGTCTGCCCATCGCATCGAGGAGATGAACTTTGCCAGTAAACGACTGATTAGACCAGCCTACAAGAACGTGAGAGAGAAACAAGATTTTATCCCGCTGAACCAACGTACCGTTTAAGCCAAACAATTTGCCGGAGCCAAAACCGGGTAGCACACGAGGTTGACAGCTTGTGGGGGCGAAGGGTGAGTACTGGCAACGTCGAATGAAATTGAAAGATAATTGAAAATGCGTAAAATAAAAGTAGACCATCCGGTCGTGGAGCTTGATGGAGACGAGATGACCCATGTCATCTGGTCCTTCATCAAAGAGCAGTTGATATTGCCCTACCTTGACCTGGATATAAAGTATTACGATTTAAGTATACAAAACCGCGATGCTACCGACGACCAAATCACGGTGGAAGCCGCCGAAGCCATCAAGAAGTACAACGTGGGCATCAAATGTGCCACAATCACTCCCGACGAGGCACGAGTGAAAGAATTTGGTTTAAAGAAGATGTGGAAATCCCCAAA
>JAAYTC010000031.1 GCA_012518155.1 Bacteroidales bacterium
CCGATAGTCTTCAAGCTCCATTGGACTTGTTTATCCACGGGCAAGAATGTTGACAAAAATCTTATCGAACGGCTTATATTTTTCCAACCTATTCGATAACTTTCCAATAACCACTTTTCGTTGATCCAAAACGCTTTATCATGCCATTTGTTTTAAGAACTTGAAAATCTCGTTTAATAGTCTTAAGACTCACGTCACATATTTCTGATATCTCTATCATTGTAATCTTTGGATTTTCGCTGATCAACTCTTGAATAATATTTAACCGATTTCTTGGGACATTTCTTGGGACATTTGTTGGGACATTTCTTGGGACAGTCTTTTTATTCTCACTGTATTTCGGTGTTAAAGGCACCCTTGCAATGAAAACATCCTCCTCAAGAAATTGAATATTGTCGCTTCCCGAATACGCTTTCGAATATTTATATACATTTCGCACTCCGGTACCGAGTTCCTCCGACCGACCGATTTGCGTAAACATTTGAGCTATATGAGGATTTTTGGGATAAGGCTCGAAGGTCTCTGGAAACAACTGTCCATATAAATGGGGTTTATTCGCGTTTTTCGTTTCCACCCGATCATTGTAAATTATTAACGAAGAGGGATAAGCATTCATACTCTCCCTGTGAATAAGTATATTCGCGACAATTTCTCTAAATATTTTATCCCGCAAGGAAATCCGCAGGTCTCCTTCTAAATAAAATTTATCCGGCAGATGTTTCACGATAAAAGCCATGAGCCTGTCGTATGCCTCCACTAAATTACACCGAATATTCTCCCTATCATCATATCTATCCAAATCAACCCTTCGTACAAGCGCATCAATCTTGTAATGAGGGATGGCACTTTGTATCACTTCATCCTTACCAAAAAGGAGCAAAGCAGCCAAGGTAAACCCCTCTTTCCCTGTTGTGAGATCACGACGATAAAGTCCGGAAGCATTAAAAAAATCATTATCCGACAATTCATTCCACGGATGATCTGCCCGATTAATTTTAATCATATTCCTTACCCTATCAACAATACCCGGGGGAAAATCCGATGGATACAGATAGGGATATACCGTGTTTTCAGTACTTAAGGATATAGGCCTCCTCCTCCGTGAAATGAATGAGTTCGCTGATCTCCTTGAAGTAGGGCGACGATTTATCCAATTTAATAAAACCATTCACCTTCTTCACCACGAAACCCGCTTGTCGGAACGTGTCGATATATCGATACACGGTACGGGGAGAAATCGACAGCCTCTCAGCCGTCTCGTCGACCGTTAATGAAGGATTCGCCGTAAGCATCTTTATTAACCGGAGCAATCGCTCAATCTTAGGTTGATCCATGGTTTAATTATTTTGTATCCAAAGGTATAAAAACTTCTTGAAACAAAACAATAAAAATCTCGATTGTCAGAAGATGTCAAATCAAGAAGCTAGTTTTGCGAATCAATCGTACACATTCAGATAAAACATTCATCATGAACAAAAAAATCATCGCTTTAGTCACCATCTGTTTGGTGTTATTCTCTTGCCAAAAAGAAGACCCTGTTGTTACGACTATCACGTTACCTCAAGCCATTTCATTGGATATAGGGTCAACACAGAAAATCACCCCCACCCACCTGCCGTCCGATTTACCGGCCCCTGCCTATACATGGCACACCTCCGATGCCTCCATTTTCACCGTGGATAATCAAGGTAATATCAGCGCGATCGGTGTTGGTGAAGCTACCCTGACCGTTAAATCTACCGAACTAAACCTTACAGCAACCAGTCGGGTTACCGTACTACCCATTAACGCGAGTTCATTAGAAATAGAACCGAAAAGTGCAACGTTGCTTATCGGGAATTCCCTTCAATTAGAGGGAACCGTCCTTCCGGACAATACAACCGACAAAACTCTTGTTTGGAAATCCGAAGACAATTACGTGGCTACGGTTACCGAAAATGGGTTAGTGGAGGCTGTCGGCCTCGGTAAGACAAGGATTACAGCCACATCGGGAAGCGCAACCGGCTATTGCGAAATAACTGTTGAACCAATTTTAGCCGAAAAGGTAATTCTAAGCAGGCAATCAATAAATATGCTGATTGGCTCCACGGAAACATTAACTGCAACGATAGAACCGGAAAAAACGACCCATAAAGAGATAGTTTGGAGTTCAGAAAACAAAGAAATTGCAGCAGTGGCCGAGGGCGCCGTATCAGGGATCGGCATAGGAACGACAATAATTACCGCAACGTGTGGCGACGTGTCCGCGAGTTGTGAAGTAACAGTGGAACCGATAAAGGTCACGGGAGTCAGCCTATCGAACGAAAGCATAACATTAGAAATGACGGACAAGACGCAACTAACAGCCACGATCATGCCAACAAACGCAACCAACCAAAAGGTAAATTGGTCGTCCGATAACCCCGACATCGCTGAAGTGGATGAAAGTGGATGGGTTACCGGTATTAGCGAAGGTAACACAACAATACATGTCACTACCGAAGACGGAAATTTTAGTGCCTCCTGTGATATGACCGTAACCCTGAAAGGATTAATTTTAACGAAAGAACACCTGCAATCGCTA
>JAAYTC010000240.1 GCA_012518155.1 Bacteroidales bacterium
GGGTTCGCCTCTCTCGACACTGCTGTCGAAAACGGTTCCATCAATCAACGTGCCGTGATAGTGTACGCGTACACGATCGCTCTCGGTGGGAACAGCTCCCGAACCCTCGCGAAGTATTTCGTACTGAAGTCCGCTCGGAAGCGTGGTTACTTCATCACGTTCAGCATTCTCGGCTAAATAAGCATCTCCGGCCGCTATGGCTTCGGTATGCTGACCTTTTAAATCTTCCTCTTGGCGAGCCATTTGTGACTCCTGCGCTTTTTCGATCTCGCTCTGGAATAGGGTGTTCGCTTCCATACTGCTGATGGCGAGCGGGTCGTTCTTTAATACCGAGATCAATCCGGCCAGAAGCTGGTTGGTATTTACTTCCTGTGTACTTCCTTCTCCGTAAAGCATATCGTTTACCTGGGGAAGCATCATCTGCGAAAATTGAGTTCCGATGGCTAAACCTTCCGCGTAGGCGGATTCTTTTTCCAAGTTGATCGCGTCTTTTAATCCCTTGATAAAGTCGTTCAGTTTAGGTGCATTCGCCTTCTTCACCGAGTCGATTTTCGCTGCCATCTCTTTTTGTAAGGCATCTTGGTTCGCGGAATCGGCTGCAGCAATACGCATCTGGTAATCATACTCGATGTTACTGGTGCTTTCCAATATTCCTTTTTGCTCTAAGTATTGAACCAGCCCTTGGTCGGCCATGCTCACCCCGTAAGCATAAGAAACGCTGTCTACCGCGTTGTTTAATGATGTCTTTGGCGTGGAAGCTCCCCCGCAAGATATCATCATGACTGATAAAACAGTCATTGCAACTAACGTGCTGAAAATTGTTTTTTTCATTGTCTTTATATTAATAATGTAATTGTAAAAAAATCGTTTTTACCGTCACCTTGAAATCGCGCGTTAGTTACTCGATCCCTAACAGTTCAACTTCGAAGATAAGAGCGGTGTTAGGCTCGATAGAACCGCCGGCACCCTGTTCACCATAAGCAAGCTCTGAAGGGATATATAATTTCCACTTGGAACCAACGGGCATTAGCTGAAGGGCTTCTACCCATCCTTTGATTACCTGGTTAACCCCGAACACGGCAGGCTGACCCCGTTGTACAGAACTATCGAATACTGTACCATCAAGTAACGTGCCGTGGTAATGGCACTTCACACTGTCAGTTGCCTTGGGTATTGCCCCGGTTCCTTTTGTAAGGATCTCGTACTGTAATCCACTATCGAGGGTTACCACGTTCTCCTTTTTCTTATTTTCTTCCAAAAAGGCGCGGCCGGATTCTAGGTTATTAGATAACATTTCGTCTTGACGTTTACTGAAAAAATCTTGTAATAGTTGATTTGCTTCTTGTGGGCTCATAGAAGGTGTAGTATTGTTTATCACCTCGGTGAAAGCCTTCACGAAAGATTCCACATCTATCTGTTTTAGACCGGAGTTGACTAGGTTGGATG
Organism: Bacteroidales bacterium; assembly: GCA_012518155.1. GTDB lineage: Bacteria > Bacteroidota > Bacteroidia > Bacteroidales > Dysgonomonadaceae > Proteiniphilum. The sequence continues at coordinate 1,447 of JAAYTC010000240.1, forward strand.
CCATACTCATTCCAATCGCGTAGCTTAGTTTGTCCATTTACTCTTTTTCTTTTTGATGTAAGTTGCAAAAGTACAGCTTTAATGTGAAATAACCATCAAAAGAGCAGTTTATTCGTGAAAAATCAGTGTTTCTATGGTTTCAATTAACGTTATTACCGGTTCGAAGTAAGGGAAAACCATATCTTCTGTAAAATCATAAAAGTCGCTATAATCACCCTTTTGACGAAAGGTAAATAGCTGTGCATAGATCTTCATTAAAATCGGTCATTTTATTCGTATACCTTCTCTGCTGACGTTTTCGAATAAAGGCGTATGTACATATTTTTCCACCCAGTCGGAGTCCTTTTGGTTGTCACCCCGTGCTCTTGAACCGTACAAGATAATCTCCGACTCGGGAAACTCTTTCCGAGCCAGTTTTACAATTTTTGCTATGACAACATCTTTTTTCCCCATTTCAAATATAAAAATACAGCTTTAAAGTGAAATAACCATCAAAAGAGCTTATTATTACCAATCTTTATCCATGCAAATACACAAATTCAGGTAAGAGGTATTAGGTAGTTACGCTTATAGTTCAATGATGGTTATTTGTCATCGTAATGCCCTAACACCGAAACCACCGTAACAATGACCACGTCTTCTTGAACAATATAGCGTAGTCGATTCTTCTTGTCAAGGCGACGTGACCAAATATTCCCGCTCAGATAACGCAACGGCTCGGGATGCCCTGTCCCATGATAAGGATGCTCAGATAACTCCAAGAAAATCCGATCTATTTTACGAATAGTTGATTTTCGTCCACTTTTTCGGATAATGACTAAATCTTTTTTCGCACGGTCAGTAATGGCTACTCGATATGCTCCCATACATTTGCCGGATTAATAAATGTAACGCGGCCTTCTTTGATATCATTCAATCCTTCTTGAATGGCCATCAATTCTTCTCTCGTGGGAATATCGTCATCTTCCCATGGCTTTATAATCATGGGTTTTTCATTCTTACGGGCAACAATGACGGTCTCTTTTTCTGCTATTTCAAAAAACTTTTTCTGATTTGCCCTAAACTCCGCGGGACTTATTACAATCATATTCTTCAATTTATTTTGTACAACTTGTAGTACAAATATAAGGATATTTTTCTCACATCATACAACTTTGTGAAGTTAATGCAGTTAGGTTCGATATTTTTATCTTTTCCGGGGTAAAAAGGCAAAATGAAGCTTCTATGTTGTTTTTTTAACAATGCAGCAATTAAAAGAGAAAAAAGTTTTTGTATATTTGAGTGCATTAAATAAAGAATAATGAAATGGATATTCAAACAAGAAAAATAGTATTTGTACAAGAGTTCCTGAAACTTCAAAACGAAGAATTATTGACTCGTTTGGAAAGACTCTTACGCACTGGGAAATTAACGGAGAACAGCAATTTTGAGCCAATGACCGTGGCTGAACTGAAAAATAGAATAGAGCAATCCTTGGATGACTCTCGCAATAATAGATTAACAACCTCAAGCGACTTAATGACAGAAATTGAAAAATGGGATTAATAGTACACTGGACAAATTTTGCAAAAAATGAGCTGAAAAACCAGGGTCGACGCGTTAAAAAAATCACAATAAACTGATCAGGTAATCCTTGTCCCATCCCGCCCTGAGTCGTTTAGATACTAAACTGCCTTTGGTTTTCGTGTCTTTTTTCAACAAGTTCAAGGATA
>JAAYTC010000241.1 GCA_012518155.1 Bacteroidales bacterium
CATATTCCGTGTGACCGGGTCGTTTTTAAGCTTTTGTCGAAGTATACGATCATTGGCTCGATTCAGCACGAGTCGTGGCTGCGATTTTCTTAAATTCCTTTCTAGGTAACGCTTAGACATCGGATTGCTTAGTTTTGGAATCTCGTTCTCAATGGTAACCTGTTGCACGGCCATGACCGGCATGGACGAAAAAAATATGATACAGGACAAAAAGCCGATCATATACGCGCGTTTTGTTTTCATGTTAGTTTGAATTAATAGATTTTGAATGCATTTTTTTCAACTTCTTATTTTTCATCACCTCAAGTTTGACACCTTCATCCACCCTGCTCCCGAGACATCTTCCGCGGTCAATATTCGATCACCGTAGGAGATATGTTTCCCTTTGCCAAGGTATATTTGATCCAATTTACCGTTGCTGTCTAGAGATATCACCCCAAAATAGCCGGAGAAACTGAAATTTTCACCTTTCACGATCGTTTCGTCGTTATTTCCTTGGAAAATAAACTGCGCGGATCCATCTGCATGTTGAACATGAATCACCGTGTTTGATCGTTACACAACTCCGGGATCCTCTCCACTGAAGTGATCGTACCTCCTGCTTTGTTTTTGGAAGGCTCAAAAATGGCGATGAAAGGCTGGCTCCACGCCTCTTTTTCGGATCGCATAGTGAACAGAGGCAACGGTTGGTGAGCATATTGCCTACCCGCTGTTTTTACCGCGGGCGATTTCGCCCTGTAGTAGGTTTTACCCGAGGCAGGTAAAAAAAGATGCATGAATGTTTCTTCACCTGCACGGTTTTTCACGTGAAACGTCCCCTTAACATCTTGGTTAACATCCTCTTTTCTTTCCACGTTCGAGAAGAATCGAAATCCCGGGTAGTCGTCGCCCATCAACGGGTACGTAACAGTCTCCATCTGCAAAGGGTTGCCGTCATAATCCGAAAAAACAAGTGTATCACCTATATTGTGGTAGATATAATCGTTGGATACTTCGTTATCGGATCGGTAAATATCAATGTAGTAGCCCGTGGAATCGGAAGTCCGCACGATACCCATTGTTCGAAGCTGGTTGGTTCCCGTGGATATATCCTGGTATCGGGTATCGGTGAACGAGTGGAAAGGTGACCGCTTCAGCTCCCGGCATGGGTTCCATGGCTGCCAGCTCTATCGCACCCATATTTTTTCTGCCGGCTCCCCCACTAAACGGGACCGACGCTGAACTACCTGCGGCAACTACTGTGTTATGGGCTCCCCACTGGCTAAAGTATTGTTGGTGCAGGGGATGTTCGTAATTGGGCCCAACACCCGCGTCGATCCCCATCACTTCTCCACAGCCATACAACTCCATAGCCATTCCATTACAGTGATTATGGTTATAGCTGGCTCCTTGCACACCAAACATGAGCCCCGTTTTTTCGTCTGCACCATTACGCTGCAAATAAAATCGCGCGAAATCCAGTTCTCCACTCCTCGGCCAAGAATAGGGCTCACTTTCCACATCCGGGAAGTCCGGTAAATAGGTGAGCAACCCCAAGATGCCCGAACTGCTTCGTTCGTACATTTCGCGTTGAATAAGCATGTTCATGGCAGCCATCATGCCCGAGATCTCGGGCCGCTTGTATTTATCCGCGATAACCAATCCTATTTCTAATGTTTCAGGACTCTGGTACGCTCTTCCCGTATCGCCAAATGCCGACACGAATAAGTTGGGGAATGAATACTTTAACATAGCATAGGTGGCATCGAATAGTTCGGGATAGTCGATAAAAACAGGATATCCATTTTTCTCTAAAGCAAAGGCGGCTTTAATCAGGTTCGACACGGGGAAATTATGGTATCCACCCGGCTCTTTCCAATGCCCGTCCGGCGTAAGCCAGTCTTTCACAGTGGTAGAGAGGCTTAGGTGACCGCATGAGCCATCAATGGTATCCCTTTCGAGCACGAACTGCAGGTAAAAATCCTGTTTCTCTTTATCATCGAGGCTGAGTGCCGCGTATACCAGTGTTGAGCTAACTGCCGCGTACCAATTATTATTCCAGAAGCCCCGAAACGTTAACGTGGAGGCAAACTTCTCGAAAACATTTTGATACCAGCTTAATTCATACCCCTCTTTTTTCATGAACGGGAAAACGAAGTCATATGCCAAGATCAGCGGCTGATAATGATTATCACCCAAGGTTTGAATATCCAAGAATCCCGTTCTACATGCTCCCACGATAGGCTCTTGATAGAACGCCCCCCTGGCCCACTGGTTCAAGATATCGGCAGCGAACTTCGCGTAAGTTTCATCGTCGGTCAGCCAGTAGATAATGGCAGCGCTTAGCGCGAGATTATTAATTTCTCCATTTATTTGCGACACGAACTGCTGAGGGTCGATCAGGTCTTTTTCACCTGTTTCCGTGTTCCGTGCCCAAATAAACATGGATGTATCGTTGGGTACAAGCTCCTCGATGGATGGCCGAACATACGG
>JAAYTC010000242.1 GCA_012518155.1 Bacteroidales bacterium
CGTGGACAATATTGATGCTTTTATTTTATATCCACTGGTTTTATCCTTTCCTCTTCGCCTGAAACAATATTCACTTTTCAATTGTTAATTAAGTACTATCCTTGACCATCAGTCAGCTATGCTTGCGGACCAGGGAAAAAGGCTGAAAAGCTATTATGAAAATTAATTTATGAGGAGGTCTATATGAAAACGATTATTAATAAGGGGTTTGTTTTATTTTCCGCGACCCTATTCCTTTATGCTTGTGGGACTACGCGTACAGCGGCGGAAAAGGAAAAGTTAGCCGCTGAAATAGCACGGGCCGTGGAGGTGCCCGATTTCACCTTCAAGGCAACGTACGCTTATCCTACCGGATATCGCTCTATTTACCTTTCACCTTTCTACGAGGTGAAGGTGAACCCAGATACCGTGAAGGCTTATTTGCCCTATTATGGACGTGCGTATAGCGCTCCTATGGACCCCCGAGAGGGGGGGTACCGCTTCACCAGTACCGACTTCGAATACATGGCCGGGCCGGGTAAACGAAAGGGAAACTGGGAAGTGGAAATCAAGATAAATGACCTGGATCGTCCCGTTACTTTTCGATTTGATGTTTGGGAGAATGGAACGGGACGGTTGGACGTTACCGATGTGAACCGGCAAGCGATCTCTTTTCAAGGCGATATAGAGACAAATAAGGCGGACGAGCCCGAATAGAAGGCAGGAAGTCCACTGGAAAGTGGACTCCCGTCAACAAAAACTTTGAAACGCGGCACTAGAAAATTTCGGACAGATGAGCCGGAAGATAGAAGGTGCCGTTTTTGTCTATATATACTACTACCGACCCGATATCGAAAGGCTTACCGTTCTTGGTGGCTACCGACGAGAAGGCTTTTACTTCCAACCTGTTTTTTCCCTTGGTGACACGTAGCACGGGGAAGTCAGGATCGCTTTCGTCGATCGTGTAATTCAGGCCCCGGAAAGCTTCATCGTGTTTCACGAAAATTCGATCGGTCAGCTCTTCGAGCGAGGAGGAAAGTCCGCTTACCTGCTGGAGATACCTATTCAATTCCCGACTTTTCACGTTCCCTTTCAGCACGTCCCCCTCGGGGTGATAGCTGGCCAGCAGTACTTCTTCTCCCGTGTGGCCCCCGGTGGTGAATCCGAAGCAAGTACGAGAATTTAGGATGTTCACGATGTTATGTGCCAAATTATTGCTGTTGGCCACTTCCATGTAGTCGGCTTCTTTGTAGTTTTTAGAAGAGATCAACGTTTGCAACTCTTCGTCCGTGATATCAATTCCGGTATATTTCTTGAAGATAGCTTTTATCTCTTCGGGCTTATTCTTCGCGAGAATCGATTCGAGGCCATTGGCACTCAGTTGGTAATTCGAGACCGCCCCGAAAAGTTCTTCAAGCGATAATCGGCTGTAGCCGGGGCAATCCCTCGAGCCGATCGTGAATCCGCTGTTCCCATGGTCGGAAACCACTACGACAGCCGTATTGCCTTCTTTTTTCGCGAAATCCATCGCCTTTTTTACCGCTTCGTCGAATGCAAGGAACTCATTGATCATAGTTCCCGCGTCATTGGCATGCGCGGCCCAATCTATCTGGCTCCCCTCTACCATCAAGAAGAAACCATTTTCGTTTTTCGAGAGCAGCTGTATGGCTTTTTCCGTCATTTCTGCAATCGAAGGCACCTTGTCAGGGTTCCTATCTATATTGTAAGGCAAGGCTCTATCACCAAACAGGGCCCACACTTTTCCATCTTGGTTATAACCGAGCATCGCTTCCTTATCGTCCTGGATCAGGGTGGTGCCATTGCGCGTGAAATGTTTTTTTATATCGTCGGTGAGAATACCGGTGCCCCCTCCAAACATCACGTCCAAATTTTGATACGCGATTTGTGGCGCGAGTGCCTTGTAGTTTCCCCGGTTGTAGTAGTGCGACGAGAAGTCGGCCGGGGTCGCGTGTGGGAACTCGCAGGTGACAACAATTCCGACCGATTTTTGTTTCTCTATTTTAGAGGCCTCTAAAATGGTGGCCGCCGGTTGATAGGTGCGCGACGCGTCCACGGGATAGAGATCGTTCGCGGAAGGTTCCGGGTAAATGGCCACGTTGCCGGCCTGCTGCAGTACGCCGGTTGCATATGTTGAGCCCGTGGGTGCCGAGTCGCCTATGGGAGCGTTCGAAGAGAAGGTAGTAACCGTGCCCGTGAGATAGGGGTCCACGTTGAGGGTGTCGCCCTTGCCGTTATAATAGTTGTACCACCGGGCGGCCGAGTAAACACCGATTGAAGTACCGTCGGGGATCATCACGATCAGGTTTTTTACCGGTTTCACTTCTTGTGTGAAGGCCGAAATGGTGATAAAATAGAGACAGAAAACCAGATTCAGTTTTTTCATTTCAATGAATTGTTTTGCGTGAAAAATAATTTTCAAAGATACAAAAAATAGAAAACCAATGCTTGTCGGCACGAGAGAATTAATGGTTTTGTAACATCTCGGCCAACCGACTGGCTAATTTTGATTATATTTGTGTTCGTGTAGAATATGTACCGTGCCTGTGGGGGCCAAGAAGAATATCGTGTTCCTATTAGGCGGTTGAGATATAAAAATAACAAAATGATGAACAGAAGACCCCTGATACTTGTCACGAACGATGATGGGTTTCAGGCGAAAGGAATAGCTTCACTTGCTGAGGCGATGAGAGATTTAGGAGATGTTGTGGTGTTTGCCCCCGATACGCACCGTTCGGGCATGTCGAGTGCCATCACCACGGCACAACCGCTACGGGCGTGGAAATATAAAGAGGAGGAAGGGTACACCGTGTACGTGTGTAATGGTACACCTTCCGATTGCGTGAAATTGGCACTCAATGAATTCATGGACCGGAAACCGGACTTGCTTGTTTCGGGGATTAATCACGGCTCCAACGCGGGAATTAGCGTGATCTATTCGGGTACAGTGGGAGCAGCCATCGAAGGGTGTGTATTTGATGTACCCTCCATTGCATTTTCGCTCTGCGATTTTACCCCGGATGCCGATTTTTCCGTGACAATGGAGGTCGCCCGGAAACTGTCTAAGAAGGTATTGGAAGAGGGACTTCCCAAGGGAGTGTGCTTGAACGTGAACGTGCCTACTGGTGACGTGCAAGGAGTAAAAGTGACCACTCAAACCCAAGGAAAATGGGTAAATGAATACCACCGGGCCAAAGATGGGGGAGGACGTGATGTTTTCTGGATGACCGGCAATTTTGAAAATTGGGAAGAGGAGAACGAGAATAATGATGAATGGGCATTGGCTAACGGCTATGCTGCCGTGGTGCCGGTGAAAATTGATATGACCGCTTACGACTTTATCCCGCGAATGAAAAAATGGGTGTTATAAGCGATGCAGCGTAATCGCGAGGATGTCGAACATAAAAACTTGAAAAATGAAGTATTATTTGATTGCAGGTGAAGCGTCGGGTGATTTACACGCGTCGAACCTGATGACATCGCTGAAGAGACGAGATGAAGATGCTGATTTTCGTTTCTTCGGGGGGAACCTGATGGAAGATGCCGGGGGAACCCTCGTGAAACACTATCGCGAAATGGCATACATGGGAATTATTCCCGTGCTTTTGAACGCGCGTACCATCCTTCGAAACCTTGAACTCTGTAAGAAAGATATCAAGGAGTATAATCCCGACGCCGTGATTCTGATCGACTATCCCGGCTTCAATCTCAAGGTAGCCAAGTACGTGAAAAAGAGCCTCGGTATTCCTGTTTACTACTATATTTCCCCTAAAGTTTGGGCGTGGAAAGAGTACCGGGTGAAATCGTTTAAAAAATACGTGGATGAGATGCTCTGCATTCTCCCCTTTGAAGTCGATTTTTATAAAAAACATAATTATAACGTGCACTACGTGGGAAACCCCACGGTAGATGCTATCGCTGAACGAACGAGTAAAGAGGAAACATTTGAACAGTTTGTGGAAGAGAATGGATTGGAAAGCCGCCCCATCATTGCTTTATTGGCCGGAAGCCGGAAGCAGGAGATTAAAAGTAATCTTCCGCCGATGCTTCGCGCTTTAAGCGGGTTTGCCGACGGATATCAATTCGTGGTCGCTGGGGCACCTGGTATCGATCCCTCTTTTTACAATGAATTTATCACCTCCTTTCCGGAAGCGAAAGTACTTTTCGGGCAAACGTACCGCATCTTGTCGCAGTCCGATGCGGCCCTGGTGACTTCGGGTACTGCCACGCTCGAGACAGCACTTTTAAATGTGCCGCAAGTGGTCTGTTATCGAATGGCTCTCCCGAGACTATCTCACTGGGGGTTCAAGCATATACTTCACACCCCCTATATATCTCTCGTGAATCTGATTTGTGGGCACGAAGTGGTAAAGGAACTGTTTGCCAAATTTTTCACGGAGAAAAATATCCGAACAGAACTTCATCAATTACTGCATGTACAAAGTTATCGAAAAACAATGCGCGATAATTATCAGGAAATGAGAGAAGTACTGGGTAAACCCGGCGCTTCCGATCGGGCCGCATCTATTCTGTTCAACGCCATCAAAAGCGAATAAGGGGGAATGCACGTGTTAATTTAAAAATTGTTACGCGTATTATTCTTTTTTCATTCCTTTTTTTTGTTTCCTTTGTAACCATCATCTAATTATTTATCATATGAAAGTGGGTATTCTTACATCGGGAGGCGACGCTCCTGGAATTAACGCCACCATTCGAGGAGTGGGAAAAACAGCAATTAACTATTATGGGATGCAGGTAATCGGGATCCAAAATGGATTTTCGGGACTCCTGTATAAAGATATCATCGAGCTTACGGACGCTTCGCTCTCCGGTATTTTAAACATGGGTGGTACCATTTTAGGCACGGCACGTGAGAAAATATTCCGAAAGATGATTACATCGCCCGACGAAAAAGATAGGGAGCAGATAAAAAACGCGTACCATGAACTGGGGCTCGACTGCCTCGTGTGCATTGGTGGGAACGGTACGCAGCGCACCACTTGGATGCTTTCGGAGTTGGGGCTTAACGTGATTGGAATCCCTAAAACGATTGATAACGACGTGTATGGTACCGATATCACGTTCGGATTCGATACGGCCGTAAATATTGCCTCTGAAGCGATTGATCGGCTTCACTCGACGGCCAGTTCGCATCGCCGAGTGATGATCATCGAGCTGATGGGACACCATGCAGGGTGGATAACCCTCTTCGCGGGCATGGCGGCAGGAGCAGATATTATCCTGCTTCCAGAATTGGGCTATAACATGAAGGTGGTGATCGACAAGATCAAGCAGCGGATGGAGTTAGGAAAAGCCTATTCGATCGTGGCGGTTGCCGAGGGGGTGGAGGTATCTACCGATGAACGGCCCGCGGCTTACTTTACCCGGGAAATTCAGGAGCAGACGGGTTTTGAAACGAGGGAAACGGTGCTCGGGTATATACAGCGAGGAGGCACCCCATCGCCTTACGACCGGAACTTGGGGACGCTCTTAGGAGGACACGCCGCAGAGCTTATTCATCAAAAGAAATTCGGAAGAATGGTGGCCAAACTGGGCAATACTATTTCCGATGTCCCCTTAGCGGAAGTGGGAGGAAAACTGAGGCTTGTGACGGCCGATCACGATCTTGTGGTTCAAGGGAAGCGGATGGGTATTTCCTTCGGCACTTGGTAATTCTTCTCCATGTATGTTAGTTTGAGACGGATAGGCTTAAACCGCTATTGTTTTGGAGGCGCACCTTTAGGAGCGTCCGTCAGAATTTCCTGCAATTCGTTGCTTTCACGCAGTTTTTTAATGGCTACTTTGGCTGCCATCTGGTGCGACTCTTTCTTGGAATATCCTTTGCCGGAGCCCACCTCCACTTCAGCCACTTTCACGCAGGAAACAAACACCGGGTTATTTTGAGCGTCGAACGATGAATCGGTAACCTCGAAACGTACTTCCACCTTGTGTTTTTGCCCCCATTCGATAAGCCGAGATTTAAAATCGACTTCACTCTTCAATACTTTTTCGATGCTCAAATGTTGCTTGATCATCGTTTCATAGACGAATTTTTTTGCCACCCGGTACCCTTGATCCAGGTAGATAGCACCGATTAGTGCCTCCAAAGCATCTCCGTAAATATTGGTGTTATGGGCCAGGTTTCGGGTAGAAGAGACAATAAGCTTGTCGATACCCAGATCGGCAGCCAGTTTATTCAAGGTTTCTCGTTGCACGATTCGAGATCGTGTGCTGGTGAGAAAGCCCTCTTTCTTATGTTCAAATTTTTTGTAAAGGATATCGGCAACGATGGCATCTAATATGGCATCGCCCAAGAATTCAAGACGTTCGTTATTGACCCATCTTCCCTTTCTCGATCGGATAGAAGAGGATCGGTGCGTCATGGCTTCTTTGTAGAGATTAATCCGGTCTGGATAAAACCCCACTATATTATAAAATGAAAGGTAAGGCTCCTTCCCATGATGCGGAAGGGCCTTAATCCTTTTAATAAATCGTCTTAACACATTATTTGTTGTATTGCTTGAGAATTACACTCGCGTTGTGTCCTCCAAAGCCAAAAGTGTTAGATAACGCAGCTCTTATCTCCCTTTTTTGAGCTTTGTTGAATGTGAAGTTCAAGTTGTAGTCGATTTCGGCATCTTCGTCCCCCTCTTCATGGTTAATGGTTGGGGGTACTACTTGATCCCTGATCGCCAGGATGCTGAATAGTGCTTCTACCGCACCCGCGCCTCCCAGTAAATGGCCGGTCATTGATTTCGTCGAACTAATATTCAACTTGTAGCTGTGATCGCCGAACACGTCCAAGATAGCTTTTACTTCCGAGATATCACCCACCGGAGTAGATGTCCCGTGCACGTTGATATAGTCGATATCTTCGGGTTGCATTTCCGCATCTTCTAGCGCGTTGTTCATCACCAGTTTTGCTCCCAACCCTTCGGGGTGAGAAGCGGTGATATGGTGCGCGTCGGCCGACATGCCTCCTCCTACAACTTCCGCCTAGATGGTAGCACCTCTTGCCACGGCATGTTCCAGCTCCTCGAGGATGAGAACCGATGCCCCTTCCCCGATCACGAAGCCATCACGGCTAGCACTGAAGGGGCGAGAAGCGGTCTCGGGCGCATCGTTGCGCGTGGAGAGTGCCATCATCGCGTTGAAGCCACCCACGGCCGAAGGGCTGATAGTTGCCTCGGCACCACCTGAAACGATCACGTTTGCTTTACCCAACCGGATAAGATTGAACGCGTCCACGATGGCGTTGGTGGAAGAAGCACAAGCCGATACGGTCGCGTAATTGGGACCCCTCAGTCCATAAATCATAGAGATATGCCCTGCAGCGATATCCGCTATCATTTTCGGAATGAAGAAAGGATTGAACCGAGGCCCTTTGTCCATAGCCAAGTAATACCCGCCAACTTCTTCTTCGAACGTTCTTATGCCGCCGATACCGGCAGAAAAAATCACCCCAATACGATCCCTGTTCTCCTTTTCAAGGTCAAGTTTTGAATCGGTCATAGCCTCTTTAGCTGCATGTATGGCTAACTGCGAATACCGGTCGTATTTTCTTGCCTCCTTGCGATCGAAGAGATCAGCGGGGTTAAAATCTTTTACCTCGCACGCGAAATGCGTTTTAAATAACGAGGCATCAAAATGAGTAATAGGCCCGGCACCGCTTTTACCCGCTATGGCGTTTTCCCACGTGGTTTCCACGTCATTCCCCAAAGGGGTAATCGCTCCCAGGCCTGTTACTACTACTCTTTTTAATTCCATAAAAAAAGAAATGGATTATTTAGCGTGTTGTTCCACATAAGACACCGCATCGCCAACGGTAGAGATTTTCTCTGCTTGATCGTCGGGAATTGAGATGTTGAATTCTTTTTCGAACTCCATGATCAACTCTACAGTGTCAAGTGAATCAGCGCCTAAGTCGTTAGTGAAGCTTGCCGCCTCTGTTACTTCAGACTC
>JAAYTC010000243.1 GCA_012518155.1 Bacteroidales bacterium
ACCTTTTGACTGCCAGTCAAACGCTCTAGCCAGCTGAGCTAATCCCCCGTGATGAAAACGTGTAAAGAGAAACGTTACCGTTTTTCGTGGTGCAAAGATAGCTATTTTGTTTATATTTGCAACTGAAATAGTTCAGAAAAATAAAAAATCACATATATGATTGTTTTCAATACCACTTTCCATATCGAAGAGGGTATCCATGAAGAATTTATAGAGTACATGCTTCAGGTATTTATTCCCATGTCTACCAAAAGTGGTTTGCTTACTTCGCCTCGCTTGGCAAGGGTTCATGGGAAAGAGGAAGATCAAGGATACTCCTTCGCCATGGAGTTTCAGGTGGCAGACCTCTACACGCTGGAACGGTGGAACAGCGAAGAGAGTCAATTAGTGTATCCTCCCTTGCTGGAAAAATTCAAAGAAAAATTGGCCGGTTTCTCCACCGTAATGGAGACTATTTCTTATTAATCTCCAGGTATATGAGAGTACGAATTAGTAATGGACTGGAATCGGCCGGAACTGTGTAATCAATTATGCGTCAGGGTAATAAGCTATGCATCAAGAGTTAAATAAGCGAGAGGTGAAAGTAGTCAAGGAACGGATCATCATGGGGATCGACCCCGGTACAACAGTGATGGGATACGGAATCCTGCGGGTGCTTGATAACAAACCGTCGATGGAAGCAATGGGAGTGATGCAGTTAGGCAAGTACGGTGATCACTACCTGAAACTGGCCAAAATATACACCCGGGTGATCGGCCTTATTGAAGAGTACCTACCCGATGAATTAGCCATAGAGGCTCCCTTTTACGGGAAGAACGTGCAAAGCATGCTCAAGTTGGGACGGGCACAAGGGGTAGCTATGGCGGCCGCGATCTCAAGAGATGTACCTATCTTTGAATACGCGCCGCTGAAGATAAAGATGGCGATCACCGGAAATGGACGTGCGGCCAAGGAGCAAGTGGCCTACATGCTTCAGAAGATCCTGCATATTCCAGGTGAAAATATGTTGCCACAGCTGGATGCCAGCGACGGACTGGCGGCTGCACTCTGTCATTTCTACCAGTCGAATGTAACAACGGGTGAAAAGCCATACAGAAGCTGGAAAGATTACGCGACACGACACCCTGACAAGGTGAAACGATAACGATTTTTTTTCATTTTTATGTCGAGTTCCTCTTAATCTTTTTTTATCTTTGCCTTATGAACCGACTTGTCTCGCATATAGAGTTTTTGTTACACGAATATAACTGCGTGATCATTCCTGATTTCGGTGGTTTCGTGGTGAACGCGATCCACTCCCGAATAGAGGATGGAAACGTGCTTCATGCTCCTACCTGCGAGTTAGTCTTTAACCGTGACCTCACCTACAACGATGGATTGATGGCGCAGTCGTATATGAGCACGTACAATCTTTCCTTTGATTCGGCCACGCTGGAGATCGAGAAAGGGTTACGTGACTTGAAACATCGGCTTCACGATCACCGCCATGTGGAGCTGGGGCAACTCGGTTCGTTCACGATGCACGACGATAAGCGGTTTGTCTATACACCGTCGCCCTTTACCCGTCCTGCTTTCTTCGGCTTAACGAAGGCTATGCTCAAACCATTGGTTGCGATGCAACCCAAGGTAGTGCCATTGAACCGGGAAGTAAGGCAGAAAAGAATTCGTGTGGCGAGCATGAGTGCTGCTGCTGCAGCCATCATCGCCGTTATGCTGTTGATTTTCCCCATGAGCGATACCACCACGGGACGCCAGTCTGCCCAAATGCTTTCTGAAACGGAGTGGTTCCGTTCCAAGCCCGCTCCTTCTCAGCAACACACAACGGCCACGGATCAAAGCCGCCTCGAAGCGATTACCGAGGAAGCTGTTCCCACCGCGCATATTGTGCATGAAGAGGCGCGTGTTCCCGCCAGCG
>JAAYTC010000244.1 GCA_012518155.1 Bacteroidales bacterium
CTCGCTCTTTTCTATTACTTATATCTTTTATCGCGTTGGCCGGTATAGCGGGTGTGTTGCTTTCTCCCGGGTATATTGTTGCTTTGTTATTTATTTTTCTGATTGGACTGGGTGCTGGCAATATGTTTCCCGTGATTTTCTCACTTGCACTGGAAAGAATGCCTAACCGTGCCAATGAAATATCGGGACTGCTGGTTATGGCTATTTCGGGAGGAGCGTTTATTCCTCCCATCGTCGGTTTTGTAAGCACTGTTGTTACTCCTTTAGCAAGCATGTTTGTCATTGGGCTATGCATGCTTTACGTACTCTGGGTTTCGTTTTACGTGAAAAAACGTTGAATTTGTAAAAAGTTAAACCTATATTGCTGCAATAATGACTAAGCGTTACTCTTTCATATTTATCCTGTTTATTGTTTTGATGGCAAGTTGTGAGACCCACAAAAAGCCCTCATCGTTTGTAGATTTCGTGGATCCCACCATCGGAAACGTGGGGCATCTATTGCAACCTACGCGCCCCACCGCTCAGTTACCTAACCAGATGATCCGGATGCATCCCCAAAGAAACGATTACTTGGATGATCAGATCGGTTACTTCCCACTTACCATTTCGTCGCACCGGCAACCCGCGTTATTTGGGGTGCTCCCCGGCATCGGCGATCCCGTGAAAGGAACGTGGAAAAGCAAGCAGACGTACGATCACGATCTCGAAATCACGAAACCATATTTCTATTCTACCTACTTGATCGATGAAGATATAACAGTCCGGTTTGTTCCCGCTGCTAAATCGGGGTTCTTCATTTTCGAGTTCCCGGCCGATGGTGATAAACGACTCAAGTTTAATATCGTGAACCAGGGGGAGTGGAAAATAGTTTCTGAAGACTCCTTTGAAGGAATGGAAGAGATCGAAGGAATGAAGGTGTTCGTGTATGGTAAGTTTAATCAACCATCGCGGCTTACCATAGATGGCGAGAATCCAAAATCGCTCCTGTGGGCTGATTTCACGGAGAGTGACGGACAGGTGCAATTCAAATATGGCATCTCCTTTATTGATGGGGAACAAGCGAAACGAAACTTGGAAGCGGAGATGCCCGACTGGGATTTGAATCGACTGAAAGACAGTGGTCGGGCTGTTTGGGAGGAGGCACTGGGCAAGATTCAAGTAAAAGGGGGCACGGAAGCTCAAAAGCGGTCGTTCTACACCGCGCTCTATCGCTATTACGAGCGAATGATTACAATTAGCGAGGAGGGGCGGTATTATAGTGCGTACGACCATAGCATCCACGAATCGGATCGCGATTTTTACGTGGACGATTGGGTATGGGATTCCTACTTGACGCACCATCCCTTGCGCATGATTATCGAGACAAAAAAGCAGTCCGATATGCTGAATTCCTATGTAAAGATGTACGAGCATAGCGGTTGGATGCCGCAGTTCCCTTTGCTCTATAAAGATAATCCAGCGATGCATGGGTTTCATTCAACGATTGTTTTTCTTGATGCATGGCGAAAAAATATTCGTGATTACGACGTGGAGAAAGCTTACGAGGGGATGAAAAAAAATGCCCTTGAAGCGACCATGATTCCTTGGAGAAATGGGCCAAAAACGGTTTTGGATGATTTTTATCGGGAGCACGGTTTTTTCCCGGCATTAAAACCGGGTGAAACTGAAACGGTGCCGGAAGTGCACGGTTTTGAAAAGAGGCAAAGCGTTGCCGTAACGCTCGCGCATAGCTATGACGATTGGGCACTGGGACAAATGGCTAAAGAGTTAGGGAAAGTGGAGGATTACCACTACTTCAATCAAGAGGCGGCTAACTACCGTAACTTATACCAAGCCAAGAACAAGATGATGATGCCTAAGGATGCCGAGGGGAATTGGATTGATATTGATCCCAAGTTTGACGGCGGGCCGGGTGGCCGGGACTACTACGACGAGAACAATGGGTACACCTACCAGTGGAACGCGCAGCACGATATTCATGGA
>JAAYTC010000245.1 GCA_012518155.1 Bacteroidales bacterium
AAACAAAAAGTAAAACCAATAAAAGAAAAATCGTTTTCATAACCGTGTTGCTGTAAATTATAAAATATGTAAAACAGGAATCAAATATACGACCTCAAATAAAAAATTATTTGTAAAAATCGGACATAATAGGCTGGAAACAAACCAGGAAACACGATATTCACATCACTGAAAGAGTGCATGGTATCCGTTACGTGGTTGTTATGTTGACATGATGCGTGAAACATTCGCCCTCTTTTGTTGTTTTAATGGAAATAAACGACCTAAACCGGCGATGGAAAGGCAAACACCCCACTACTACGGTTTGAATACTCGAGTCGCGAGGATGTTGCGCGGAAATTTCGAGGAAGTCACGAGGAAGCACCATTTAAAAATCACCAAAATGAAAGGAATTATTACAACGATCATGCTTATGGTAGCATTTCAATTAAGCACCGCCCAGTCGCTAAAAACGGTTTCCTATCACGACGGGGAGCAAAAGCTAAACGGGCTGGTTACAGCTAACGCGGGGCAAGAGCTGCCGGGAGTCCTTATCCTGCCCGCGTGGAAAGGAGCGGACAACGAAGCCAAGGCGGCCGCCCTGGAACTGGAGAAAGAGGGGTATATCGCGTTTATCGCGGATATCTATGGCGAAGGAAGCACTCCAGCGGACAACGCGGAGGCGGCGAAGCTATCGGGTTCCTACAAGAACGATTACAAAGCGTACCAACACCGTATTTCCCTCGCGCTCGATCAGCTGAAGGCACAGGGGGCACGAGCCGATAAAATAGCTGTTATCGGCTATTGCTTCGGTGGATCGGGTGCCTTGGAAGCCGCGAGAGCGGGCTTCGACGTGCAGGGAGTTGTCTCGATTCACGGGGGGTTGAGCAAAGATTCCAACCGACCCAATAATCCCATCACAACGAAAGTGCTGGTGGAACACCCGGCGGAAGACCAATCGGTCTCGCGGGAGGATTTCGATAACCTAGTAACGGAACTCAAAGAGGGCGGTGCCGATTGGCAGATCATCATTTACGCCAACACGGGACACACTTTTACAAACCCCGAATCGCACGAGTACGACGAGGTCATGGCAAAGAGGGCGTGGAATCACACGTTGCTTTTCTTGGAGGAGGTATTGAAGTAATCGAGTTTGGCATACAACTTGCGCTCGGTTATGCATACATCGGCCGGCAAGGCATACTAATTGCCCTGTAGGCTGTAGATCAATTTATATATGAACAGAAAAAAAATCAACAACACGGAATTAGAAATTGCCCGCGTCAACTTGGGTGGGAACGTATTTGGATGGACCTTGGACGAAAAGGAATCCTTTAAGATTCTGGATGCCTTCGTTGAAAACGGTGGTAACTTTATTGATACGGCCGACACCTACCCTTCGTGGGTGAATGGAACGGGTGGCTTATCGGAATCGATCATCGGCAAATGGATAAAAGAGAGAGGAAATCGCAAAGATCTGGTGATCGCGACTAAGGTGGGATCAGAAACAAAAGAGCACGGGTTCGATATCAGCAAGAAGCATATCTTGAAATCGGTGGATGAATCGTTGCAGCGACTACAGATTGATCACATCGACCTGTATTACACGCACTTTGATGATAACAAAACGCCCGTCGAAGAGACGCTTTCGGCGTACGATGAAGCGATTCAGGCGGGAAAGATACGCTACATCGCGGCCTCTAACCTGTCGCCCGAACGGTTGACCGCCTCGTTTGAAGCCTCGGAAAGAGAGGGACTTCCCAAGTACGTGGCTTTCCAACCGTTATACAACTTGGTGGAGCGGGCCGAATACGAGAAAGAGTACCTCCCGTTGGTGGAGAAACAGGGATTGACGGTCTTCCCCTACTCCTCCTTGGCGAGTGGCTTCTTGAGCGGCAAGTACCGTTCCGAAGCCGATTTCGGGAAAAGCGTGCGAGGCGGTGGCGCGAAGCGATACCTGAACGAAAAAGGATTTGCCGTGCTGGACGCGCTGGATAAAGTCTCCGCGAAACACAACACTTCGCAGGCGGCCGTCTCCCTCGCCTGGTTGGCGGCTAAACCCCATATTGGAGCACCTATCGCGAGTGCCACGAGCGGAGGCCAGTTGGAAACGTTGTTCGAATCTACCCGTTTGAACTTGGATAAAGAGGATTTGGAGCGGCTGGACAATGCAAGTAAATAGCATGTAAGCACGCGGAGTATCATCAATGAAAATAAAATCGTATGAAAGCTGCGGTACTAAATCAATTGGATAGCTTGCCTGTTTACGGGAATCATCTCGACCCCGTGCCGCGTAACGAGGAGCAGGTTATTATAGAAATGAAAGCAGCGGCACTGAAAAACCTTGACAAGCTCAAGACCTATTCGGCCTATTACGCCCCTTACGAGATCTTACCCACCGTCGTGGGCACCGATGGCGTGGGAGCGCTTCCCGATGGGCGGCTAGTATACGCGTTGGGCATTACCGGGACCATGGCCCAAAAAGCGCTCGTTGCCACGAACCGGTATACGCTCCTTCCCGAGGGCATTGACCCCTACCTTGCAGCGGCATTACCCAATGCCGTTCTGGGTTCGGCTATCCCACTGGCGGTACGAGCTAAAATGAGGCCGGGAAACGTGATCGTGATCAATGGTGCCACGGGGATTACCGGCAAAATAGCCGTGCAAGTAGCCAAACACTACGGGGCATCGGTGGTGGTTGCCCTTGGGAGAAACGAGGAAACGTTACGCGATTTGAAGGAGCTGGGAGCCGATTTCACCGTGTCGCTTAATCAAAGTGACGAGGAGATTGTTGAACAACTGAAGCTGATCGACCAACGTACCCCATTCGATATCGTGATTGATTACTTGTGGGGCAAACCGGCAGAGCTTCTCATCCAGTCTGTCGTGCTCACGGGAGGCAATACACGCGCCGGTAAAGTAAAGTTTGTAACGGTGGGTGATATGGCCGGCAAAGATATTTCGTTGGCATCGGGAACGCTACGCAGCACCAATATATCGCTACTCGGCTCGGGATTCGGCTCCCTCTTCCCGCAGGTTCTTCAAGTGTTTAACACAGAGGTTCTGCCCGAAATGTTCAGCCTCTTGGCAGGAGGGAGGCTAAAGATGGAAACCGAGAACATACCGCTCGAGGAGATTGTCCACGCATGGAAGGCCGATACAAAAGGGAAAAGGTTGGTGTTGACTATGGGTTGAGATTATGGATTGAGATAATTCAGATAGTAGCTGCATTTAGAGTTTAGCACGCATTTTCCACAAAGGGGGGTGCGTGCTTTGCATACGAGTGCCGAAAAATCGAGAATTGCCCAGTTCAACTCTTTGCATGCTTTCACGTTGGTTACTTTTTTTGCCAACGCTTGAATCTCTCGGTCGTGACGCACGTCCTGAAACTCCCCGGGAATGAAGTATCGCTTCAGGACTCTCGACATGTTTACATCAAGCAGGGGGGCTCGTTTTTTCAACACGAAAAGCTCGTAGGCATTCGATATGTATAACGACGCGAAACTGGACTCGTTCAATTCATTCTTATTCTTGGGCAATTCGCCGTTCTTGAGGGTATACTCTTCAATCATCTTTCGAATTCTCTTCGCACGGTGTTTATATAAACCCAGCGGTCTCAATATCGCCTCTAACTCATCGTCCGTGGCTCGAATCAAATGCTCCCAATCGGGATAAGCACCAAAAAAAACGGGATAATAAGCGGCAACGGTTTCAGCCCGGGTCCGCTGTAAAAGCACCTCGCTAAAAATCAACTCGAAGTTCGACGCGCCTTCTCGCCTCCACGGAAACTCCCGCTGGTGCGATGCGTACCATTTCAACAAGGCCCTTTGAAAATATTTCGTTTTATTTTTTTCATTCATACGATATAAAAGATAATCACAAATATAGCAACTGGGGATGAATTATACTTGCTCATAGGAGAGAAAAGTATTGAACCTACTCGTCCTATTGGATGTTACTACAAAGATGCGAAATCAATGCATAAATAATCACAGTACTAATTTAAGTTGTAAAATATCAGAATGAAACTACTGGAACCAATGAAACTGGGCGGTATAAAGCTCAAGAACAGGATGGTTATGGCCCCCATGACACGAAGCCGGGCTGATCATGATGGAATAGTAAACGATTTAATCAAGCGTTATTACGTGCAACGAGCCAGCGCGGGACTGATCATATCGGAAGGAGTCAATATTTCGGAACAGGCCAAAGGGAACCCTTTCACAACCAGCTTATTCACCCAGAAGCAAATCAATGCTTGGAAGGATATAACCAAAGCGGTCCATGATAAAGGCGGCGTCATCTACGCGCTATTGGGCCATACGGGGCGCGTGGGGGCACTCCGTGGATAAAGAGGGGGAGTTACCGGTGGCACCCTCTGCCATTGCAGCCGAAGGGCAACATTTCACGACCCAAGGAATGAAGGAGTTCGAAACCCCTCGTGAGTTAACAGTTCCCGAAATTAAAGCCATCATACAGGATTTTGGCCAAGCGGCACGGAACGCGATGGAAGCAGGATTTGACGGCGTAGAGCTTCACGCCTCAAACGGATATCTTGCCAATCAGTTTCT
>JAAYTC010000246.1 GCA_012518155.1 Bacteroidales bacterium
AATATCGCGGTGGGCGACGAGGAGGTGATACGGTATACCTCCCTTTTCAAGAGCTTGCTGAAAAAATTTGACCCCGATAATAGCACGCTGAAAGCGAAGCTGAACGAACTACGAGGCTTTTTGCTGAACGAGAAAACGAAAGATGACCTCGATACGCCCGAAATTCTTTTTATCAAAGGGAGAATTCGCCGCGAAGAGGCGCTCTCGGCAGACCGCTACGTGGGGCTTCCGGAGGAGAACGTGCACTTCCTGGATCTTCCCTTCTACGAGACGGGGAGGGTGAAAAAGAACCCGATATCCGTGCAGGATGTGCAAATCGTGAAGGAGTTTATCGAGTCGATCAAGCCGCACCAGATTTACGTGGCAGGCGACTTGGCGGACCCGCACGGAACGCATAAGGTGTGCTTGGATGCTATTCTCGCGGCAGTGGACGTGATGAAAGAGGAGGAGTGGTTTAACGATTGCCGCATCTGGATGTATCGCGGCGCGTGGATGGAGTGGGAGATCGACCATATCGAAATGGCAGTACCGCTCTCACCGGAGGAGCTGCGCCAAAAAAGGAACTCGATCCTCCGGCACCAATCGCAGATGGAGAGTGCTCCCTTCCTGGGGGATGACGAGCGGCTCTTCTGGCAACGATCGGAAGATCGTAACCGGGCCACGGCCGATATGTACTGGAAACTGGGACTGGCATCGTACGAGGCGATCGAGGCTTTCGTGGAATATATCCCCGTGCAGTAACGGGTAAATAGTAACTTTCGCGAGAGGCTGTACCCTAACCGGTACAGCCTCTCTGCATTTTAGCACTGAAAATCAATGGGCTGGGGCGCCCGAGAAGGGGAGCGAGTTTTTATCGGGATTAACGACGGTTTATCAAAAAAAAGTTGTATATTGTGAGCCTCTATTAAAACTACCGATAAAACTACCGATGCCGAGAGAAAAATATCATATCGAGTTCCTAATGGGTAACGCCACCCAGAGTAGCTTATGGCGGATGATTAGCCAGATTGACGGTTTGTCGGAATGGTTTGCTGAAGAGGTCGAGATGGATGAAACCGAATCGATTTACACCTTTACCTGGGGAAAAAGCAGCAACCAAGCTGAAATTGTTATGAATAAGCCGCAATCGGTTATCCGATACCGATGGATGGACGAAGAGGATGAGTCGATCTATTTCGAATTTCGCTTGCGAAAGCTGGACCTGTCGGGCGATATGACCTTGGAAATAACCGATTTCGCGGAAGCCGACGAAAAAGGAGACTCGATCACGTTGTGGGAAGCACAAATTGAAGAAATGAAAAGAAGACTGGGTGTGTGAAGTTATTATTCTCCGTTGGATTTTACTATCTTTGCCCTATATTTAAAACGAGCTTCTTTTTGTTTGGCTAATGAGAAGATTTTTCCACATAAAACGATTATACGGCTACATTCTTAAGACTTTCATCCCGCTTTTCCTGATGACTTTCACCATTTGTCTGTTCCTCGTGCTGATGCAGTTCCTGTGGAAGTACGTGGAAGACATGGTGGGAAAAGGACTCGGGATAGGTGTGCTTGCCGAAATGTTCGTGGTGGCGGCACTTAACTTCGTGCCCATGGCACTTCCACTGGCTATCTTGCTGGCCTCGTTGATGGTGTTTGGAAACATGGGGGAGAACCTCGAACTGCTCGCCATCAAATCGGCGGGGATCCCGCTGCTGAAAATTATGAAGCCGCTGACGATCCTGGTCTTTTTTATCTCCGTGGGTACCTTCTTCTATCAAGATAAAATTCTTCCCAAAACACAAACAAAATTCTACTCGCTGCTGATTTCGATACGACAAGCATCGCCGGAACTGGATGTGCCGGAGGGGGTGTTCTATAAAGAAATTGGGGGCTATAACCTCTACGTGGAAAAGAAAAATCCGGAGACGGGCATGTTGTACGACGTGCTTATTTATGACGTGGCCGCCGGATTTAACAATATGGCGGTGATCGTGTGCGACTCTGCCGAGATGAGCAGCACGGAAGATAAAACCATGCTTATCTTTACCATGTATAGCGGACAACAGTTTCAAAATTCGCGGATGGGGGAGGATGACCGCCGACAGAGCCAAGAGTTCGTGCCTTACGCGCGAGAGAACTTTGCTGTGAAGACGATGATGATCCCTTACGACGCGAACTTTACGCGCATGGATGAGCAGACCATCGAGGGGAGTTCAACCAGCAACTACGTCTCAAAAAATTTACAACAACTGGGCGAATCGATCGACTCGATGCGGGTGGTGCTCGATAGCGTGAATATCGTGGATAGGAAGATGATGAAGAATCATTCCTACCTCTCTTTCCGGAGTGGATATCCTGCCGACGAGCGGGATTCATTGATCACGGCGGCACAACTATCGCCGGTGGAAGTGCCCCGCCACGATACGCTCTTTCAATCGAAAGACCCCGGGGACCAGTCGACCATCTTGCAGAACGCGTTTATGAAGGCGGACAATAATAGCAACGAGTTCCTGTTTCGGTCGCTCAATAAAACTACCACCAACAGAACAATTAACCGCCACTGGGTGGAGTGGCACCGCAAGTTTACCATCCCGTTCACCTGCATGATTTTCTTCTTCATCGGAGCGCCCCTGGGGTCGATCGTGAGGAAGGGGGGACTGGGCACGCCGATCGTGATTTCGGTGCTCTTGTTTATTATCTATTATATTCTTGAGAACGTGGGGTACAAAATGACCCGCGATGGCGTGTGGATGCACTGGTTCGGGATGTGGTTCAGCTCGATGTTGCTGCTGCCGGTGGGGGTGTTCCTGACGTACAAGGCGATCAACGATTCGGTGATCATGAATGCCGATACTTACTTGACCTTCTTTAAGCGGCTCTTTTTTATACGGGAGAAAAGAAATTATCCCGTGAAGAGCGTGGTGGTGCATCACCCTTCGGTGCCCGAGATTAAAACCCGGTTCAAGGAACTGTCTAACGAGATCGATTCGTTTATCGAGCGGCATAGCACCACGGGGTATAAAATGTTTTGGACGGACGAGGAGTACGACGACCGGTTGAAATCCATTAAGAACTCCCTGGAGATCGTGATGGAACAACTTTCTAACTCCCGGAGCCGGGGGGTGCTCGCGAAAGCGGAAGAATTTCCGGTGCTGATTAAAAGCGTCCGGACCTTCAAGGCTAACTCTAAATTGGCGCGGGCTTGCATGTACTTGTTCCCCGTGGGGATCATCGTGTGGCTGCTCTCGATACCATTCGAACAGAGAATTATTAACGATTTAAAACACGTTCAGCAGCTAAGTGTCGAATTAAACGACTATATTCACGAATAAATAATAATCATCATATGGAGGAAAAATTTAGATTACACACGATCGAAGAAGCCATCGAGGAGATACGAAAAGGGGAGTTTATCATCGTGGTGGATGACGAGGATAGGGAGAACGAGGGCGACCTGATTATCGCGGCCGAATGCATCACCCCGGAGAAGATTAACTTCATGGAGACGCACGCGAGGGGGTTGATTTGTGCCCCGATAACGAAAGAACGGGCCGAAGAACTGGAGCTCCCGATGATGGTGACACACAACACGTCGATTCATTCCACCCCGTTCACGGTGTCGATTGACCTCCTCACTCATGGCTGTACAACCGGTATATCGGCGTACGACCGCGCGCAGACCATCTTGGCTCTTACTCGCGAGGAGACGGCCCCGGAAGATTTTGGGCGGCCCGGGCATATTTTCCCGTTGCGGTCGCAATCGAAAGGGGTACTGAGGCGTGCGGGACATACCGAAGCAACAATCGATTTCGCGCGATTGGCGGGACTCTACCCGGCCGGGGCACTCGCGGAGATAAAAAATGAGGATGGCTCAATGGCTCGACTGCCGCAACTGATGGAGATGTCGAAGGAATTTGGACTGAAGATTGTTTCAGTGGCCGACCTGATTAAGTACCGGCTGAAGACGGAGTCGCTGATTGAGCGGGGGGAGGCGGTGCAGCTTCCGAGTGCTTACGGCAACTTCCAGATGATCCCTTTCCTGCAAAAAGCTACCGGCCATGAGCACGTGGCGATGATTAAAGGGGAGTGGGAGGAGGATGAGCCGATATTGGTGCGCGTGCACTCTTCGTGCGTCACGGGCGATATATTTGGTTCGATGCGGTGCGAGTGTGGCGATCAGCTGCACAAGGCGCTGGAGATGATCGAAAAGGAGGAAAGAGGGGTGTTGGTGTACCTTAACCAAGAGGGGCGCGGTATCGGGCTGATGGCAAAGGCGGAGGCGTATAAGCTGCAGGAGCAAGGGTACGATACGGTGGACGCGAACCTGCACCTGGGCTACCAGGCGGACGAAAGGGATTACGGGGTAGGTGCACAAATTCTTCGCAGCCTGGGTGTGAAAAAAATGCGCCTGATGACCAATAACCCCAAAAAACGGATCGGACTGGAATCGTATGGACTGGAGGTGGTGGAGAATGTTCCGCTGGAGATTTCTCCCAATAAGTATAACCACTTTTACATGGAGACGAAGAAGAAACGAATGGGGCACGTGCTGCGAAATATTAAATGAACGACCTCCTCTATCTCTTGACCGGTATTTTGGCAGGCGGTATGGCGGCATGGATTATCGCCACGCTACAGGTACGCTCGAAAACGGTTCCAAAAAGTAGCCACGAATCTCTTCTGTTTGAAGAGAATACACGAAGGGTCGACTTGGCACTGGCAAGGGAGAAGTTAGCCGATAGGGAGAGGGAGCTGGAGAACTACAAGGGGGAGCTGGCCGAGATGCGAAAGGCCTATAACGAGGCGTACCAATCGTTGGCTTCCTATGCTGCCGATAACCGGGTGTTACGGGAGAAACTGGAGGCGGGCGAAAAAGAGGTGGTGGAGTTGCGGGAGAGGTTTAACCTGGAGTTCGAACAGATAGCATCCAAGATTCTGGAGGAGAAATCGGAGAAGTTTACGCGGCTGAATAGGGATAACTTGGATAGTATCTTGAAGCCTTTCGGGGAGAACATCAACCTGTTTCGGAAAAAAGTGGAAGAGGTGTATTTAACCGAATCGAAGGAGCGTTTCTCGCTGGGGCAGGAGGTGAAAAACTTGCGGGAACTGAACGACCGGCTGAGCACCGAAGCGAATAATTTGACCAATGCCCTGAAAGGGAATTCAAAAGTGCAGGGGGACTGGGGACAGGTGATCCTTGAGAATATTTTAGAACGGTCGGGCCTTACCGCGGGACGGGAATATTTTGTGCAGGAGTTCTTGAAGGACGACGACGGGAATTACCATAAAGGCGAGGGTGGAGCCCGGATGCAACCGGATATTATTATCGCGTACCCGGACGACCGGAAGGTGATCATCGACTCGAAGGTGTCGCTCACGGCGTACGTTAATTACATGAATAGCAACGATCACGCCATGCAGAAGGAGTACCTGAAGGAACATCTCCGGTCGGTACGTAGGCATATCGACGACCTGAGCCGAAAGCAGTACCACGCGTACGCGGCTACCCTCGATTTCGTGATGTTGTTTATTCCGAACGAGCCGGCTTACCTGCTGGCACTACAGCACGAGGAGTCGCTCTGGCAATATGCTTACGATAAAAAAATTCTCCTGATGAGCCCGACCAACCTGATCGCGGCACTGAAGCTGATCGTGGACCTGTGGAAAAGGGAGTACCAAAGCCGCCACGCGCAGGAGATCGCCGACCGGGGTTCGGCACTGTATGATAAGTTCGTGAATTTCGTGGCTTCGCTCGATGAGGTGGGTACCTCGCTGGAACGTGCCGCGAAGAGCTATAATAACGCGTACGGCCAATTGAAGTCGGGACGGGGAAACTTGATCCGACAGGCGGAGATGCTACGCGAACTGGGGGTGAAATCGAAAAAAACATTGCCGAAGTCGCTGGTAGATAAAGCAACCGAAATTAACAATGAAGATTAACTAGGTAAACGAAGAATTAAGAATTAAGAAAGATATGTACACGAAAATGAAACAACACTTACAGGCGGAACTGAACGCCATCGAGGAAGCGGGACTTTACAAAGAAGAGCGTATAATCGTAAGCCCTCAGCGGGCTCAAATTAAGGTGGAGTCGGGACAAGAAGTGCTTAACTTTTGCGCGAATAACTACCTGGGGCTGTCGGATCACCCTGAACTGATTAACACGGCGAAAAGGGCACTCGACGAGCGGGGATACGGTATGTCGTCGGTACGCTTTATCTGCGGTACGCAGGATTATCATAAGGAGCTGGAAAGGACGATCAGCGAATTTTTCCACACCGACGATACCATCTTGTATGCTTCGTGCTTTGACGCGAACGGGGGACTCTTCGATCCTCTTTTCACGAGTGACGACGCGATTATCTCCGACGCGCTCAATCATGCTTCTATCATTGATGGGGTGCGCCTCTGTAAGGCGAAACGTTACCGGTATGCCAACGCGGATATGGACGACCTTGAAGAGAAACTGAAAGAGGCCCAAGAGCAGCGTTTCCGGGTGATTATCACGGATGGGGTGTTCTCGATGGATGGCAACGTGGCACCCATGGATAGGATCATGGAGCTGGCCCGGAAATACGACGCTTTGGTGATGGTGGACGAGAGCCACTCGGCGGGCGTGGTAGGGAAGACGGGGAAGGGAGTCACCGAACTCTATAATATTCTCGGCGAGGTGGACGCGATTACCGGTACGCTGGGTAAGGCGTTTGGCGGGGCAATCGGGGGGTTCACCACCGGTCGGCAAGAAATTATCGATATGTTGCGCCAACGGTCAAGGCCTTACCTGTTCTCGAACTCTATTCCACCACTGGTGGCCGCTTCGGGGGTGAGGGCGTTTCAACTGCTGAAGGAGTCGAATCACTTGCAGGACAAACTGCACGAGAACGTGGACTATTTTATTGCTAAAATGAAGGAGGCGGGATTCGATATTAAACCGACGGAATCGGCTATCTGCGCGGTGATGCTGTACGATGCCAAGTTATCGCAAGAGTTCGCGAACGACTTGTTGGACGAGGGTATTTACGTGACGGGCTTTTATTACCCGGTGGTGCCGAAAGGGGAGGCGCGTATCCGGGTGCAGCTCTCCGCAGGACACGAGCGGGCGCACCTCGATAAGGCGATCGAGGCGTTTATTAAGGTCGGGAAAAAACGGGAGGTTATTAATTGAGTTAAATCAAAAATATGAAAGCACTGGTAAAAACACGCCCCGAAAAGGGCATCTGGATGGAAGAGGTACCGATACCCGAGATCGGGGTGAACGATGTACTGATCAAGATAAAGAAGACGTCGATATGTGGAACGGATCTCCATATTTATACATGGGACGACTGGTCGAAGAAGACGATTAAAACACCCATGACAATCGGTCACGAGTACGTGGGCGAGATCGTGGACATGGGAACCGGAGTGGCTAACTTGAACGTGGGAGACCGGGTGACGGGGGAAGGGCACATCGCCTGCGGGCACTGCCGGAACTGTCGACGGGGTAAATTGCACGTGTGCGAGAATACCATCGGGGTGGGGGTGAACCGTGACGGTGCCTTTGCGGAGTATCTTTCACTCCCGGCCGCGAACGTGGTGAAGCTCGACCCGAGGATACCGGACGAGATCGCTTCGATTATGGATCCGTTCGGGAATGCCGCGCATACGGCGTTGTCGTTTCCCTTGATCGCGGAAGATGTGCTTATTACAGGCGCCGGGCTTATCGGCAACATGGCGACCGCGATTTGTCGCTTCGCGGGTGCTCGCTATATCGTGGTGAGCGACCTGAGCGAATACCGACTCGAGGTTGCCCGCAAAATGGGGGCTACCCTCACGGTGAATGTCGCTAAAGGGGAGACAGTGGCGAACGCCGTGGAGAAGTTGGGCATGCGCGGTTTCGACGTGGGACTCGAGATGTCGGGTTCCCCGGCAGGTTTCCGGGAGATGATCGGGAGCATGTATAACGGGTCAAAGATTTCGCTGCTGGGTATATTGCCGAATAATACGATGGTGAACTGGGACGATATCATCTTCAAGGCGCTCACGATTAAAGGAATATATGGCAGGGAGATGTGGGAAACATGGTACCAGATGGAGCAGATGATTATTTCGGGCTTGGACTTGTCACCGATTATCACGCATCGCTTTAGCGCGGAGGAGTTCCAAAAAGGGTTCGACGTGATGGAAGAGGGGAATTGCGGGAAGGTAATTTTGGATTGGGGGTGATTTGGAATAGAGAGAGAAGGAAGATTGAGACGGTATAAGAGAGTATAAGTAGTGGGAATGAATCAGGATTGAAGATGAAACAATTGATAATTTTACGACACGGGAAGGCGGAGCAGGGAAGGTTAACGATGGACGATTATAAAAGGGCACTCACGGAACGAGGTATTAATAATGCCGGCGGGATGGGGGCGTTTATCCTTCAGAAGGTAGGGACACCCGATTTGGTGCTCTCTTCCTCGGCAACGAGGGCGTACCAAACGGCGCAACTGGCGGCGGAAAAGATGAACTACCCCGAGAAGGAGATCCAAACCGACCGGGATCTCTATTTCGCGTCGGCAAATCGGCTGTATAACGCGATCTTGGGGTTGCCCAACGAGGTGAATAGCTGCCTCTTCGTGGGGCATAATCCCGGCCTTACGGAGCTAATAAACGACCTGGGAGTGAACTTGGATAACCTGCCGACGGCCTCGGCTATCTGTTTCGAGTTTCAAGTGGAGCGGTGGAGAGAAATCACCCCGCGACACGCTAATTTCAAGTGGATTAAACTGGCGAGGGAACTGTCGGCTTAAAAGTTCGAGAAGAGCAGCCAAGCCACGATCAGGGTAATTATAACGTTGAACCCTTGGGCCGTGAGGAACGACCAGATGTAGCGTGCATTCTCTTTCTTGAATATATAACGGAAATCGGTCTCCAAGCCTATGCAAACGAAGGCCAGCGAGAAAAGAAGTCCCCTTGCACCGCCGTTTGCCACGCGCGATAAGCCCTTTCCCATTTCGGGGGCGAACGCGAAGCTAAATACCAACGAGGCGATCAGGAAGCCCAGGACGAACTTCGGGAAGCGATCCCATAACACCTTCCCGGAAGGGCGAATTTCGGTGTTGGTGCCCCGGTACGACCAGTAGATGGAGATCACGAAGGCGGCTACTCCGAGTAACACGTTTTGTGCCGACTTGATAATAACACTGTATTGTTCGGCCGTCTCGCCTAAAAACTTTCCGGAGGCTACCACGGCAGCAGTGGTGTCGATGGTACCGCCTAACCAGGCACCGGCCACCTCTTGGCTTATTCCCATCCACTTGGCTAAGAAGGGCAACAGGTACATCATGGGAATGGCCACGATAAGTACCAACGA
>JAAYTC010000032.1 GCA_012518155.1 Bacteroidales bacterium
CGATCTCTTCACCCACTCGGGTGACCGCACCCCCGTTCGCCTCTGTCCATAGTACATGGTAGTCGAATCCTTCGGCCAATTCGAGAATAGTGGTTCTGTTTCTCGTGAACACGAAGTTCATATCCCAGTTCCACTCCTTGTTCGATATAGGCGTCCCGCCGAGCGAGAATTCTATTCCTTTACTTTGTAGTAAACCGGCGTTAATTTGTCTTGAACTATAACCCGATGAAGGGGGAAGCCCGATGCTCAGAATCTGGTTTTCGTTCTCCTGCACGTAGTAAGTGGCATCCAGTCGTAACCGGTTTTGGAAGAACGCGAGGTCGGTTCCCACTTCCCACGAACGTTGGATTTCGGGTTTCAAGTTAGGCAGAAGCATCGTTCCCGAGGTGGTTAAACGAGTCTCGTTGCCCCACGCTTCTTGCCTTCCCAGTACCGACAAGAGCGCGTAGGGGCTCGTATCGTTTCCGGTCATGGCCCATCCTCCCCTGAGTTTCGCGAGCGACACGTGCTCACCCATATCGAGCATGTTATTGAGCAGCATGCTTAATGAAGCCGACGGGTAGAAGTAGGAGCGATTCTCTTCCGGCAACGTACTTGACCAGTCGTTTCGCGCGGTCAGGTCTAAAAAGAGGGCATCTTTGTAACCGAACGAAGCCAAGCCGTAGAGGCTATAAATACCTTTTTGCCACCAGCTCGAACCAAAATCGAGATTGTCGGGCGCGATATTGCTTAACGAGTAGATACCCGGTACGATCAGCCCACTCCCCCTGTTTTTTGTTCTCGCGTAGTTATTATCGCCGTATTGATACATGTAGTTCCCACCGAACGAGGCGTTGATGCTAAAGTCTTCCAAGTATTTATTGTACGAGAGTAGGAAGTCGGCGTTCTGTTCCCTTCGGTACAGGTTCGTGATTCCATATACCCCGTTGGCGTCTCTTGAATAACTCGGTGCCATTTTCGTCTCCCTTTTTTCTTGGAATTGATCGTGCGCGTAGCGAGCCATTAAAGAAAAATCGGGATTAATTTGCCATTCGACTTGCGCGTTACCGAACAACCGGTCTCTCCTAAACGAGTTATTGACCTCGTTCGCGAGAAAGAAGGGGTTATCCGTCATTTCACCTCTCTCATACGTGCCATCGGGGTTTACAACTAGGTTGTAGGGTCCTCGTTGCATCAGCCCCTCGCGCCCCGGTTCCCAGTACTCTTTCAGGTCTTTCATATCGATGGACGGGTTGATTCCCCGTACCACCGGCTCCATCGGGTTAGCCCCCCGGTCGCCCGCGGGACGGTTATCCGCGCCCGATCCCGTGTAATTGATGCTTGAGTTAACTCGTAGGTCATCAATCACCTTTATCGACGAGGTCAAAGAAATCGAGTTTCGTTTTAAATCACTATTGGGAATCATCCCCCGGTGGGTCATATTATTAAACGATAATCGGTAATTGATTTTATCGGTATCGTTCGTGATAGAGACCCCGTTTTGGGTGGTAATCGCGGTACGGAAAAACTCCTTGTAATTATCGGGGTGTGATTCCAGCTCCTGTGGTGTGAGATTCCCCTCGCTATCAAAATAGGGCCACACGTATCCCATCATTCCCTTGTCGAGCTCCGGTCCTACCCAGTAGGAATCCGCGGCCGGCACAAGGTAGTAAGGCAGCCCGGTAGTAGGGCGATTATCTTGCGTGTAGGGGCGCCGGCCGTTCGCGAACATAGTATGCGTCTCCACGAAACGGTAGGGAGTTTCAAATACCGTGTTGGAGGTAAAGTTTACTCCGAGCCCCTTGCTTCCTTTTCCTGACTTCGTGGTGATCAGCACCACGCCATTGCCCGCTCTCGATCCATAAAGAGCCGCCGCGCTGGGGCCCTTGAGTACCGACACACTTTCGATATCTTCCGGATTTAGGTCCGATATCGCGTTTCCATAGTCCACGTTATTACGATCGCCCACGCCCCCCACGTTATTGAGCGTGTTATTGATGGGGACTCCATCCACTACAAACAGGGGTTGATTATCACTCGTGAGTGAGGTAGCACCACGAATAACCATACTGACCGATGCACCCGGGCCTCCGGTGGAGTTAACAGTGACTCCGGCCACGCGCCCCGATAAAGAGTTCAGGATATTCTCCTGCGCGACTTTTTGTAGCTCCGAGCCCTCCACTTCTGATACAGCATATCCCAATGTTTTCTTTTGTCGGGATAAACCAAGGGCCGTTACAATTACTTCGTCGATACCAATGGAAGAGAAATCAAGGAGAACATCAATAGTACTTCTACCGTTCACCGCCACCTCTTGCG
>JAAYTC010000247.1 GCA_012518155.1 Bacteroidales bacterium
AGAAATAAATTGGATAAATATTCGTTTGCATATAAAAAAAATGTATCTTTGCATCCGCGAATCAAAAAATGCCCGGATGGCGGAATTGGCAGACGCGCTAGTTTCAGGGACTAGTGTTGGCAACAACGTGCAGGTTCGACCCCTGTTCCGGGCACCCCCAACACGCGCAGGTGGTGAAATTGGTATACACGCTACTTTGAGGGGGTAGTGCCGGCAACGGCGTGTGAGTTCGAATCTCATCCTGCGCACTGAATCGAAAAAGCAGCATTTGCTTTTTCGATTTTTTATATCACCAATCTTTTCCAAAAACATCACGAACTCCTTTTTATCAATAATTGTATGGTTCCGACGGTGCCATTTATTCCCCTATAATATCTCATTTATAACAATTTATTATAGATAGTTGCACATCGTGTATTATTATTTTATACATTTGTGTAATTACGCGCGAGAAATCATTTAATTTTTTAAATAAATATAGTATGGCAACCAAGAAAACTTATTCGTTAGAAGAAAAAAGAGAACTTATTGATAAGTATAAATCACGATACATAGAGGCTCCAAGAAGTTATATCAAAGGAGAAAAAATGACTACTGAAATATTCGACTCGTTGCACGAAAACGAACAGTGGCATAGAATATACATGAACTATGTACGAAAAAATGAATCGAAGAATACTACCGTGACCAATAAAAAATTTAGTTATGCCAAAGTACGTTCGGCATTGAATGCTATAAAAAACTCGGTAGATAAGATGAGTGAAAATCAAATGCAAAAAACGTTGATTGCCTTCGATGAAATCAAGCAATACCATGAAGATAAAAAAACACGACAGCAGGAGCAAAAGGTAAAAGAACTTGAAAACAAGGAGGCGCAATTAAAAGCGCAACTAGAAAAGGTTTTGGCCGAAAAATCGAAATTGGTACAATAACTCTATCCGGTATTTGGTAATTAGATAAGGTTGCATGCATGAAAATTTTCACGTCTGAACAGATTCGAAAAATTGATAACGAGACCATCGCGAACGAGGGAATCTCATCGTTACACTTGATGGAACGTGCAGCAACTGCTTTCTATCATTGGTTTATCGAACGATATGTCCGCGATGAATCCTCGGTTCTTGTTTTCGCCGGGGGAGGCAATAACGGCGGTGACGCACTCGTGGTGGCCCGACTATTGCATGGCGCGGGTTATCGTGTCAAGGTTTTCATGGTTGAGTATAGCCCGACTTATTCCAAGGATTGTTTGGATAACCTTCGCGCCCTTCAAAAGCAGGCTGTACCGTGTGCATCCTTTGCTTCGAGAGACGATTTACCATCTCTGAAGCAGCACGCGGAATACAATGTTGTTATTGATGGTATCTTCGGAACAGGCCTCAGCCGTGAAGTCAAAGGCGTAGCTTACGATGCGATTGATTGGATCAACAAGAGCGGTAAGAAGGTTGTTAGCATTGATGTGCCCAGCGGGTTGTTCTTGGACAGGCCCACCCCTCACGCGGTAAAAGCATCAGAAACAGTAACCTTCCAGATCCCTAAACTCGCGCTCTACTTGCCCGGAAATCAGCTTTATTGTGGCACCGTGTGGCGGGTGGATATCGGGTTGAGCGCGGAAGCGATTCACGCGATGGAAACCGATCTCTTCTTCACCATGAAAAACGAGGCAGCCTCGCTGCTGCAACCCTTATCCCGTTTCGCCCACAAAGGAAAGTTGGGGCATGCCTTAATTATTGGCGGAAGCTTGGGGATGACCGGGTCGATGTGCCTCGCCGCGAAGGCCGCGCTAAAAACGGGATGTGGCTTAGTCACCGCCTTTCTCCCCAAGTGTGGGGTCCCCGTGATACAGGGCAATTTTCCCGAGGCAATGGCCATTGGCGATCGGCACGAAGAGCATATCACCGCCATTGAGTATAATATTACACCCGATGCCATTGGCATTGGAATAGGGATGGGGCAGCACGACGACACGGAGCGTGCATTATATGACTTTTTAAAGAAAAATAGTGAGCAGGAAAAGAGCAGCCCACTGGTGGTGGATGCCGACGGGTTGAACATCCTTTCAAGGCATTCTGACTGGCTATCGTTGCTCTCCCCCGGGACCATCCTTACGCCTCATCCTAAAGAGTTAAGCCGGTTGATAGGAGAGTGGGACGACGATTTCGAAAAGATTCAAAAGACCCGTGAGTTTACCCGAAGATATGGAGTGATCGTGATAATCAAAGGAGCTTTCTCACTCGTTATCGACGCGGAAACTATCCATGTGAACAGCAGCGGCACCCCCGCGTTGGCCACCGCGGGAAGCGGTGACGTGCTGACTGGAATGATCACCAGCTTGCTGGCCCAGGGATACTCGCCGCGGGATGCAGCAATACTGGGTGTTTACATGCATGGGCTTACGGCCAATCTTACCCGTGAGCGAGTGCACGAACGCTCGTTTATTGCCTCCGATATCATCGATAATATCGGGAATGCCTACGCGCATCTTGAGAGTGCAATCTGAAAACCACCCATGTTGTTAGTAAAACCACCAAAATTGTTGGTTTAACCGCTCATTTTATTGGTATAAATACTAATTTCGTTTGCCGTTTACGAATAAAGTTTGTACTTTTGCACCTCATTTTGCCAATAGGCTCAACAAGAAGTCCGCTTTAGGCGGCTCGCCTCAGGCACGTAACGTCAAGTTATTTTTCATATGTACGTCATAGTAGACATTCAAGGCCAGCAGTTTAAAGTATCTCAAGGCCAAAAGTTATTTGTCCACAGGATCAATGCCGATCAAGGCAGCGAGGTAGAATTCGAGAAAGTGATGCTCGTGGATAATGAAGGTAAAGTAACCGTGGGTGCTCCGTTGGTTGATGGGGCCAAAGTGGTGGTTGAGGTTCTCTCTCATGTGAAAGGAGACAAGGTACTTGTCTTTAAGAAAAAGAGGAGAAAAGGATACCGGAAGTTGAACGGACATCGTCAGCAATTTTCGGAGATACAAGTTAAAGAAATAGTGGCTTAATCAGTTAAAATCAGAAGACAATGGCACATAAAAAAGGTGTAGGTAGTTCCAAGAACGGCCGCGAATCGGAAAGTAAACGATTGGGCGTTAAGATATACGGAGGTGAAGCAGTAAGAGCAGGCAACATTCTCGTTCGCCAGCGCGGAACATCTCATCATCCCGGGAACAATGTGGGTATGGGTAAAGATCACACCCTTTACGCGTTGATCGACGGCACGGTAGTTTTCCGTAAGAAGAAAAACAACCGTTCGTTCGTATCGGTGCAACCGCGTGTGGAGGCCGAAGCGTAACAGCCACCGCCCACGTCCCGGTAAAACGGAACTTGAACCATAAAAAAAGTAATTAGTTGAAGAGCAACCTATCTGTTATCGGGTAGGTTGTTTTTTTACAATTATAGGTGTTTTGTTAACCGCTACAAATAGCTACTTCTCGCAACTTCTCACCCCTTTTGACTTTTGTTTATTGAGAAGGGGGTTACGTGGAAGAAGCCTGTTTTTCTTCTTTCAAAAAAGTCAATAAACATGAAAATAATTCATACCTTCGCTCCTTGTTAAAGTTAAACACGTCGAGTATAAATAAGATTAAATTCAACGAGCATGAAAACAAACATAGTATCACTTGTTGCGTTGGTAGGATTCTTAAGTGCTTGCTCTCTCTCCACGCCCATTGTGCGAGAAGCTCCTCAAAATAACGAGACTTACAAGGTCGATTATCTTTTCGAGCATGATGGTTGTAAGGTGTACCGTTTCTATGACATGGGGAATTGGGTCTACTTTACCAATTGCCAAGGGAACGTGACGGCTATCAAAAATGATTCTACAGCCGAAAAGGTTACAAATTCGGTGCGAATTATTTATGAAGATCGTCCTATCCAACCAGTTGAAAATTAGATGTGATGGTGAAAAAATAAAAAAGTCTGCCGCTAAGTCACTCTTCTTCCAATTCTTTTATTTCAGTGAGACTTGCTAAAATTGCCGCATGCATTTTTTTGTATTTTTTCTTGGAATACCATATGATAATTACCAATAATGAAAAAATGCAGACTAAGAACATCCATAGCGAAAAGGATGCATTGGCTTCGGCATAAGTGAGGATTGCCAGAATGAAAAGAACGGGAAAAATAAAATATATTAGCATGAAGAATTCCCGTTTTAATTGGATTTGGTATTTGTTGACATAATAGATAGTTGAATTTACTTTTTTAGAAAGATCAATCTTCATTAATGTCAAAACTTTATATATTTCCCAGAAGATCGTAGCAAAACATAATACACCGGAAAAAATAATAAGTATATTCCAGAATGATTTCATTGTTTCATGATATGCTTCAAACGAATAAATAATAAATGAAAATACCACGATTACAATTACTGTACTGATAATTTCCATTCCTAGTAATCTGTTAATCGATTTCTCCACTTTTCCCTGTGTCATCTTCAGAATGATGGTTTCATTTTTAATAAAACTAATTTCAATTCTTCAATTTGCTTGAAATCGGTATCCGCTGTAACCAGGGGAATGTCGAGCTAAATTGCCGTTGCTGCAATTATTGCATCCGGTAATTTTATTCCGTATTTTCTTTTCAGTTGTTTTACTAGCTGTTTTATATCTGGATATAGGTCAAATACAAAGCAACTTTCAACGAGTTCATTCATTATGGAAATCTCTTTATCAGTCATGTTTTGTTTACCAAACAGCTCAAGCTCAGTAATAGCAGAGATGTATACTTGCTTACCCATTAAGAAATCAACCACTAGTTCATTATTGGCAAGTAAGTATAGAAGAGAAGAATGTTTGTGTCGCAGAGTATCTTAATCCCACTCATTATGAACTTGTTTTTGATAAAGAAGAGGATTTTCTTTCCAATTAATTTTTCCTGCAAAACGTCGTGAGTCAAATGCCTTATTAGGTTGCATTTTACTCAACATCTTGTCCACCTGTCGTTGGTTATATTTTTTCTCTAGTTCAATGATCATGTTGCCCCCCTTGTTGATGTTCTTACAAGACTAAATAAAAAAATCGGGAAATACAATACTAATCGATTCATTTCATCGCTTCCCATCATATCATACAATTCTCTTTCAAAAAGAAGAGAACAACCTCAATACCTGGCGTTTTACAGACTATCGCTAATTTAAACGTAGTCTTCGTCGAGAACAATTAAAGCAT